>CAVFUV010000021.1:0-16468 GCA_963625735.1 bacterium | reverse complement strand
ACATTGCTAATTGCTAATTGCTAATTGCTAATTGCTAATTGCTAATTGTTCTCGCTAACCGAATTTACGTAAATTACGATATAGAACAAAACCAAGGGGGTATTTTCATGGCTTTCTTCAACGACATCGGCAAAAAAATTTCTCACGCCGGTCACGAGGCTGTTGAGAAAACAAAGGATATGGCAGAGGTAACACGCCTTAATTCCGTTATAAAAGAAAAAAACGAGCAGGCGGATGAAATTTTCCGCAAGCTCGGAGAAGCGTATTTCAACCGTCACAGAAACGACGCGGAGCCTGCGCTCAGACCCATGGTGGCGGAGCTTATTTCCGTTAAAAATGTAATATCCGAGAGCGAAAAAGCCATAGGTGAAATAAAGGGCGTTCGCCGTTGTCCGCACTGCGGCGAAGAAGTGGAAGAGGGTCTGACCGTCTGCCCCTACTGCCACAAGGCGATGCCGAAAACGGACGCACCGACAGCGGACGAAAACCGCATAATCTGCCCCAAATGCGGCTACCCCATGAAGCAGGGCTCGAATTTCTGCATTATGTGCGGCACACCGGTTGACCGGAAAACAGGCACGGTGACACCCGCAGCGGCAAATGAGCCCGTTAAAGCTGCCGCACCCGTCACACAGCCGACCGAGACGGCAGAAGAAAAAACAGCGGATTCAATCGATGACACTCTTGACGACGAAATAGCCGCAAGAGCCGCCGCCAGAATAAAGCAGATGACACAGGAAAAAGAAACGACACGCATTCTTAACGGTGAACCGATTGTCACGATAATCCGGAAAGCGACAGAAGAAAAAAACGCACCTTCAAATGAAATAACAGTCAACGAAACTGCGGATGATTTTCTCGATACACCCGACAGCACCGACGATACCGCTAACGAAGCATTGCCCGATTTTGACTCAATAGACGACTCTCTTGTTGTTGAGGAACAGCTTATAACGGACGATGCACCGAAGGCGGACATCGCATTTGTCGCCGACAAAATTCCCCAAAAACCACAGCAGACTCCTGCGCGCACACCGTATGTTCCCCGTGAACGCCCGACATATTCGACGGGAGCAAAACACTGTATGAAATGCGGTGCGCCGTTGTCGGATAATGCCGCCTTCTGCACAAAATGCGGAACTCCCATAAAAAAGGCCGCAAAAAAACCGCCCGTCTGCCCCGGGTGCGGAGCATTTATCAAGAGCGGAATGGATTATTGCCCGGAGTGCGGGATGAAGCTCACCCTTAAAAGATAAGGGGCCGGATGCCGGGGAGCAGGGGCCGGGAACGAAGCCGATGAGTTTTGTTTCAAATATGAAAGCTAAGTGTGGAGTGTGGAGATTGGAGAGTGGAGTTAATCTTCGCAAGGGTGGAGATAACAAATTCAAGTCCGTAGGACTTCCTTCCCCGACCCCCGGTCCCCGGCCCCCGATCCCTATTTTCTGGCTGCTGACCACTATTTTTTCATGGAGAAAAGTTTATGCACGAAATATTTTTCGTTCTGGAAATCATAGGCACCGTTGCTTTTGCGATTGCGGGGGCAATGGCGGCAATATACAAGCACCTTGACATTTTCGGCGTGCTCGTCTGCGGACTGCTGACGGCTCTCGGCGGAGGCGTAACAAGGGATGTTCTGCTCGGAAGCGTTCCGCCGTCAATGTTTCTCGATTACTCTTATCCCGCGGCGGCGGTTGTGGGGTCGCTTGTTACATTTATTGTCGCAAAAATACTTAAAGAGGCGTTCGAAACAAAGGGTACTCTCATTGACAGAGTAAACAATATTTTCGACGCAATAGGCCTCGGCGTTTTCACCGTTGCCGGAATTAATGTGGCTGAAAATTCGGGCTATGCCGACAATGCCACTTTCGTTATATTCTTGGGTCTTCTGACAGGGTGCGGCGGCGGAATACTGCGTGACATATGCATAAGAGAAATTCCGTTTGTCTTTTCAAAACGCATTTACGCTGTGGCGTCCTTAGCCGGAGGAACAGTATATTATTTAATGCACATAACATTCAGTCTTAATGTAACTCTGTCGGTCATATGCGGCGTGGGCGTTGTATTCCTCTTAAGACTTTTCGCTTCCGTTTTCCGCTGGGATCTGCCGAAAGCTTATTGATATTATTTTATCAGTTCTTTTCCGTCATCAAGCTTTACGGCGATGCGAAGAATTTGGCGTGCCTCATCAACACCGATTTTTTCACTGCCGACCTTTGCTGCTGTTTCTTTAAGTCCCGTAAGTGTATCAAGCCTGACAGCAACACGAAGAGCAAGACGGGCATCTGCGACACTCACATTTCCGTCACCGTCGACATCACCGAGAACAACCGTTTCCACAGTCATTTCATCGGGCAGAATAATTTTGTTGCCGGTGGCGAGAAGCGTATCCCCGGACACCGAGTTGCCGTCATTGTCGACAACGCTTATATTTTTTTCTGAGGCAAGAATATCGGATACTTTAATTCCGGGCACGGCAACAATAATATCCGCACCGTTCAAAGAATCCTTTTTGACACCTTCAAGCTTCTCTGCTATCGTTTCGGCGGTAACAACGGAAGCTTGTTTTTTGTTAAGCTCGGAATATCTTACGGTTACACACGGGCGAATGCCGTATGTTGTGTCATACACACCGTAGCCGTCATATGACGCGATACCGTGAGAATCGACAACGCACGAAAAAATGCTTCTGTGACCTGCCGTGCGAAGCCGCCACGAAGAATATTTATTGATTTTGTGAACCTCAAGCCCCTGCGACAGAGCGTAGTCCGTACCCTTAGCCTGCAAAATACCGTTGCCGTCAATAACAGAGGAGACAATGCTCGTATCGGTTTCCGTCTCCGAATAGCTCAGAAGCCACACGTTGTCTTTTGTGGCGTTGCTGTCATATCTGCTGTGAAGAGAATTATAAGCGGAATTATCAAGAGATGTTTCGTTAATCGACGTTTTTTCGTCTGCGGAAAATGCGGTATTATAAAAAGTGTCATTGAGCCATGTGCGGATGTCGGAGTATGCGTAATTGTTGGGATAGACAGCTGCGCCTGTCTCAGTTCTTTTATCATAGCTGTTATAAAAATCCTGCGAATCAACTATCTGTCTGCATAACAAAACGGCGGAGTCCGATGAAGCGTCAGACGAAATAACATACCACTCGAGGGGTTCATACTTAAACCAGTATACGGCAGAAGTAAAATAGCCGTTGTCGTTTTGCTCGTTGTTTATGCCGATTGTGCCGGTGTATGACGGGCGAAATGACGTAAAATATATGCCGCGATATTTTTTGCCGTCAAGCTCAATATCGGTATATTTCATAAAGTCACTCTGTCTGCCGTTCATGTAGTAATTATAGCTTGTCCACGCGTCGGTGGGTTCTGCCGCGGCTGACAGACTTGCTTTAAGGGATGTATCTTTTACTTCCGATTGCGGATAAGTGCCGAATGTTACAGTGTCGCAATCCGAGAAATTGTATTTGCTCACGGCGGTGCGTCTTATTGACGCAAAAGCGACTGTGCCGGTAAAGTCAAAGAGCAAAACAAAAACGACAATAAAAGCCGCAATTCGTGTGAATTTCTTTTTCATTGATAATCTTCTCCCAAAACAAAAAAATACCGTTATGGGCAGAGCCGATAACGATTTTCCGGGTGCCGACAAAAAAATACCGGCACCCGGCACCAACTCTTTTCCCTCATAAATATCACGGGGGATATTTAAGCATAATAAGAGAAAAGAGTCAAGATGTTTCAAATAAAGAAAAATGTTTATTTTTTGAAACGGTCAGAGTCAAACGTAAGTGTTCGATTTTTCTTATTAAAAAATCAGAGAAGCAAGCCGGAAGAGAGCTTTTCGTACACAAAATCGACTGCTTTTTCACGCACTTCGTTTCTGCCGATATTGCCGAAATGACAGGTAAAGGTGTCGACTTTTCCGTTAACATAAAAACCGAAGCAGACAGTGCCGACGGGAGTGTCGGGTGTGCCGCCCGTGGGGCCCGCAAAGCCAGATATGCCGACACCGACCTTCGTGCCGAGAGTTTTCGCACAGCCCAAAGCCATAGCGTGCGCGACCTCTTCGCTGACAACGCCGTATTTTTCGATGGTCTCGCTCGGTACGCCGACAAGCCTTGTTTTAAGTTCCTCCGCATATGTGACAAACGAGCCGTCAAATACCTTTGACGCATCGGGCACGGCCACAAGCGTTGCCGCCGCAAGCCCGCCGGTGCAGGACTCGGCGAAGGTGATTTTATAGTTTTTTTCGATAAGAAGAGAGACGGTTTTTGTTGCGGTTTGATTGTTCATAATAACACCAAAAAATTAGCAATTAGCAATTAGCAAGGAGCAGTGAAGCGTTGTTCAGTGTGGAGAGTGGAGTGTGGAGTTAAAACTTCCGCAAATATTAACCGGAATAATATGTCGTAATTGCGTTTTATGTTTCGTTTTTGCGAAGCAGACTCCACACTCCACTCTTCACACTCCACACTTTGTGAATTGCTCATTTCTCATTGCTAATTGAGCTTGCCTCCGAGCTTTCCGCCCTTCTGTCCTCTACCGAAGGAGAAGTTGCCGGAGAGTATGTTTGATTCAAAAGAGAATACAATTGAGTCTTCTTCTCTTTTGCGTTTGAGTGCCAGTTCAATCATTCTGTCAAGAAGCTTGGTGTAAGGCACGCCGACAGGCTCCCAGAGATAGAACGAGAGTGAACCGGGAATTGTGTTTATTTCGTTAAGATAGACCTTGTCGGTTTCGCCGTCTATCATAAAGTCAATTCTCGATACACCGTTGCAGCCGAGAATCTTGAAGGCTTTTACCGCCATGCTGCGTATTTCTTCACGGCGTTCGGGGGATATATCGGCGGGGATTTTTCGCGCGAGGCTTGCCATGCCGCCCTTTGACGAGCCGGATTTTGCTCCGCCCGTTTTTGCGCCCGTTTTCGCTCCGCCTGTCTTTTTGGAGCCGCCGCCCTGAAGATATTTATCTTTATAGCTGAGTATTTCATCCACCTTTGCGGGCTGTTCGCATTCGCTGGCATACGCTTCGTCAACGTCACCGCATACAGAGCAGTTTATCTCGGTAAGATCGGTTATGGCACGCTCAACCAGAACAACGGTCGCGAATTTGAAAGCGTCATCAAGCGATTTTCTGAGCCCCTCTTCGTCATGCGCAACGGAAATGCCGACGGAAGAACCGAGGTTTACAGGCTTGACGATAGCCGGGAAGCCGATTTTCTCCTTCGTCCTGGCTATAAGCTTATCGGGCTCGGCAAAATCGGAAGCGATAAAACGCAGACAGTCGAGCACCGGGACATCGTTATCCTTAAGCACGGTTTTCATAACATACTTATCCATGCCGACGGCGGACGAAGTAACATCACATCCGACAAACGGCAGACCCAGTGTCTTAAGATAGCCCTGCAATGTGCCGTCCTCAACATTTGTGCCGTGAACAATCGGGAACGCGACATCGATATCCGAAATTACATTGTTGCCGAAACGCTTAAACGGAAAACGCATAAGCTTTACCCTGCCGTCAATGTTCATAAGCACACAGCGCTGACTCTTTTTAAGAAGAGCGGGTATGTTTTTGTATTCCTCGATGAAGGAGCATTCAAATGAAGTGTAAAATTCACTGTTTTTTGTAATATAAACGGGGATTATATCGTATTTGGATGTATCGAGGGAGGCAACGGCCTGAAGGGCTGAAATAATGCTGACCTCGTGTTCGACGCTCTTGCCGCCGAACAAAACGCAAAGCTTTATTTTCATCGTGTTATCCTCCTTAATAGTTATCGGGCAGGTCGTTTTCGAGAAGAACGATCTTTTTCTTATCCGTTCTTATGGCATAGACATAAGCCATGCCCTCTTTGAAGGACTCGAACACGTGCAGGTGCTTTTCGTCAAACTTCTGTGAGAGAACACCTTTTTTAATATACTCGGTCTGCTTTTCACCGATAAGAACAATCTCGTCACAGCATTTTGCCGCCGTCTCGCCGAACTGCTCATTAAGCTCGTTTTCTTTTTCGCCGAGCTCGACCATGCCGGGAGTTACAAGAATACGCTCACCGTCCATCACGGACAGTGTTTCAAGTGCCGCACGGCATCCTGCCGGGTTGGAGTTGAAAGCGTCGTCGATTATAGTTACATTGCCCTTGTCGACAATCTGCATACGGTGCTCGACAGCCTCAATTCTGCGGACGTACATACGCATTTTTTCCATGGGCATACCGAAGCCGTTCGCGGCGGCAATGGCACCCGTGATATTCTCGATATTATGGTTGCCCAAAAGCTGAGTTTCAAATTCGGTAACAGTGCCGTCGGGAGCCTTTACCGAGAATTTTGTGCCCTTGGTGTTGGGCTGTATGTCAAACGCACGGTAGTCGCAGTCTTCTCTGAGGCCGTATTTTATGAATTTGTGCCTGGGGGGATTTTTTCTGATAAGCTCGTTATCCCAGTTTACGTACAATCTGCCGTTTTCGGGGAGAGCGTCCGCCAGCTCATATTTTGTCTTTATGATATTTTCCTGCGAGCCGAAGGACTCAAGATGCTGTTCGCCCAAAGCGGTGATTATACCGTGCTTCGGGTGTGCTATATCGCACAGCTCTTTTATGTCGCCGACCCATTTTGCACCCATTTCACAGAGAAAGATTTTGTGGTATGCTCTGAGGCTGCCTCGAACGGTTTTTACGATACCCATGGGCGTATTGAAGCTTGCGGGCGTAACCAGAGTATCCGTCCACGCTCTTAAAATGGTGTACAGATAAAATTTGACACTCGTTTTGCCGTAGGAGCCTGTTATGCCTATCGTCTGCAGATCGGTGCAGGAGGCGAGCATGCGTTTTGCTTCGTTTGTATAGTGAAGGTTTATCCCTTTTTCTATGGGAGTGTTGATTATCTTGGCAAGAGAAATTATTACGGGTACAAGCGCGTTTAAAAGACCTATGCACATAAACGCAAAATGCTTTTCCGCCGTTTTTAAGAGGCACACGGTGACGACACACACGGCAGTGATGAGAATAAGCGAAGTGACATACAGTCTTTTTACACGCGCGGTGTAGACGAGGGGCTTTTTCTCTTCACGGCCTCTGTTGCCGATTATTATGCCGAATATCGATATAAACAGGAGTGCGGCGAATATCGCGAATTTATTGTCATCGCCGGACTCTCCGTCATAATCAATAAAAGCGGTAAACGAAAGCGCGAATGTTATAATTTCGGGAATATAGTGCTTTATATGCTTGAAAAGCCATACCAGGTAGTCGGACACACGGTAGCTTTCAAGCTGAAACATGTGAATATTGAATATCAGGCTTTTGAAAACAGAATAAATCGACGCCAGCACCGACGCGCCGAAAAGCAGCTGTAAAACAGGTGACATATAATTTCCTCCGCTGTGAAATCAGAGCTTTAAATAAGATGAGAGTATAGCGTCAAAAAGCGGCGCATTCTCAATAAACGAAAAGTGCCCGGCGCCCTCTATTTTGGCAAGTCCCGCGTTCGGGATAAGCTGTTCCATTTTTTCGGCATCCGATATGGGGGTTGCAGTATCAAGAGTGCCCCATATAAGAAGCGTTTCGGGCTTTATATTGGGCAAAAGGTCGGTCAGATCTTCATTGACGACATTAACAAGCACCTTACGCATTAAGGGTGTGGCGTTGCGGTAGTCCTCGGACCCTGTGAACTCCTGAAGCTTATTTAAAAGCCTGGGATTATTTTCGATAAGCTTTTTGCCGAATTTTATGACACGCTCTTTTTTAAGCTGTGACTCGCTTTTTTCGGGACGAATGCCCGCAGCGTCGACAAAAATTATATTCGTTATCTCAAAAGGCAGATTGTTTCTGTTTGCCATTTTGATTATGACTCTGCCGCCGAAGGAATGACCCAGAAGAATAACTTTTTTTAGTCCCAGCGACGCGATGAATTTTATCATGCAGTCCGTGTAGTCGTCAACTGACCAGTCTGTCGGCGGTTCGGGAGTTGAGCCGAAGCCCGGCATATCGGGAGCGACAACATAATATTTTGATGAGCAAAGCACGGCACTTCGATTAAAAAGCTCCTTGTTTGCACCCCAGCCGTGAAGCATGACAAGAGCCGTATCACTCTTAACGCCCCACTCGGCATAGGACACCGGAATGGAATCTATTTCAGATGTCATATAAGCACCTCGTTTTTTTACAATTACTTTAATCAGTCGGCAGTGACAATATCGTCAATGTTGACATCCTCGGCATCAATCCACAGCTTTTCGAGATTGTAGTTTTCACGGTCTGCGGGCAGAAAAACATGGACTATGACATCATAGTAATCAAGTAAAATCCAGCCGGTGGACATGCCTTCTATCGCACGTGGTTCAAAGCCCGCCTCTTTCATTTTGTATTCGACTTCGTCCGCAAGAGCACGAACATGAGTGTTGGATGTGCCGTTTGCTATTACAAAATAGTCCGCAATTACAGTTACGTCCGTAACCTTTTTGACGGCTATGTTTATCGCTTTTTTATCATCGAGAGCCTTGACGGCTGTCGTAAGTTTCCTGTCCATTTGTCAGTTCCTTTCCATTAAGAGTGTATAGTTATATGCCGACACGGTGTCGGGATGAATGGGCACACAGTTTTCGCTGAGCTCCGCGATAGTAAAACGAAGCCCTTCGGTCATTGCATCCTTAAGGGAAACGCTTGCCCTGTGGCGCATATCGTCAACACCCGGATAATCCCTGTCATCGGAGATAAAATCGGCGGTAAAGAGAATTTTTTCGTTTATTGTCATGCCCTCACGCCCTGTGGTGTGGTAGCGAATCGCGAGGGACACTTCGTCCGGGAGCTCGGGATAATATTTTCTGACATAAGCCGCACCCGATATAGCATGCCAGAGCTTGTGCGCCTTCTGTTCGAGAACCGAAAGCTCGATATTGTTCTCTCTGAAAAATTCGAGTGCGTCCGTCTCGTTCTGCTCTTTGAGTATGTCGTGGAGAAGCCCCGCGACATAGCATATTTCAGGGTCGCCGCCGTATTTTTCGGCGAGTGCCTTTGCGGATTTCGCAACGCAAAGTGAGTGGTTGTAGCGGTAGTCCCCGAGATGGGAACGCACATCCGCCAGAATTTTTTCTTCATCGTAAATCAACGGTAAAGCCCCCTTTTGAGAATATATTCGTTGATTACATCGGGGACAAGCCCTTTGACGGACTTTCCTTTTTTTATTCGCTCCCTGACTTGGGTGGAGCTTATATTTATCGGCTTGAAATCGAGAATTATGACCTTGCCGTATTTCGCGAGCTTCTCCTCGATAAAATTATGCGCATCGTTTTTTGAATATCCGACATCACGCCAGACGCAGACGAGCGTGGCATTTCCGAGAATGTCCCAATATCGCTGCCATCTGTCAAAGCTCATAAGCTGATCGGTGCCGATGAACATAAAAAGCTCATCGTCGGGATACATTCTTTTTATTTCGTCAACAGTATCCGCGGAATAGCTGACGCCGCCCCTTTTAAGCTCGGTGTCGGACACAATCATGTGCGGCTCGTTAAAAGCCAGACGGCACATATTCAGTCTGTCCTTGTCGCCGACACCGCAAAAACCGGAATTTACCTTAAAGGGCGACACCTCCGCCGGGATTATAAGCAATCTGTCAAGCGACAGTTTTTCACACACAAAACGGGCGTATTCAACGTGACCGATATGTATGGGATTGAAAGTGCCGCCGAAAATTCCCGTTCTGCCCATTTTTATCAGTCCTTAACGGAGCGTTTTGTTATGCGTTTGTCACGGCCCTTTTTGTCTTCAAAGGGCGATTTCTTGCCGCGGAAAACCTTTTTCTCCGTCTTTTTTACGGGAGCGGCTTTCTTTTTAACCGGTGCTTTCTTGTGCAGATCGGGGTTATATTTGTAAAGCGTTATAACGCCGCCGATAACCTGTACGACCTCGCTGTTTGTCTTGCCCGCGATTTCATCAGCCGCGTCACGAACGGACACGGGAGATGTTTCGGTCAGAACACGCAGCTTTATAAGCTCACGGGCTTTTAATGCGTCTGCGGTCTGCTCGATGAGATTGTCGTTTATTCCGCCCTTTCCGACCTGAAAGAGCACCGTAAGTTGATTTGCCTGTCCACGGAGGGAGGCACGTTCTTTGCTTGTCATTTATGTTTACCTTTCGTTGTTGTCTCTTATCTTTATTTTTTTTCAATGCGACAGGTGCCGGGGGTCAGGGACCGGGGAAACAAGGAAGACACTGCGTGTCTTGGATTGTATTACTCCTGCCTGACGGCAGGCAGGTCGCGGGAGGTGGGAGTTTCGACAGCGGCAGGCTTGTGACCGATGCTGACATTGTCGCGTCCCGCTTATATCTCCCCTGCCAGCTTTTTTAACGCATTGCCCCTGTGGCTGATGCTGTCCTTTTCTTCCGCCGAAAGCTCGGCAAACGACCTGTCGCCAACCATAAACACGGGGTCAAAGCCGAATCCGCCGCTGCCGCAGATTTCATGTCCGATATAGCCTTCGCATGTGCCTCTGACGACAATTTCCCTGCCGTCGGGATATACACACGCCGCCGCACAAACAAACCGTGCGGTACGCTTTTCGTCGGGGACATCCTTCATTTCGTCAAGCAAAAACATCATCTTATCATGATATGAAGTTTCTTCCCCGTGATAACGTGCCGTGTATATGCCGGGTCTGCCGTCGAGCGCGTCAACGACAAGACCGGAATCATCCGCTATTGTGGGCATGCCCGACTCCTTACAGCCGGAGCGTGCCTTTATGAGGGCGTTTTCTTCGAATGTTTCGCCGTCCTCTATGGGTTCACTGAGCTCTATCCCCTTTTCACTCGGCAGAAATACATTTATACCGAGCGGAGAGAGAATACGCATAAGCTCGTCACGCTTGCCCTTGTTATGAGTTGCGACCAAATAATCCAAACAGACCCCTCCTCTTCTTTTTCTCGGGTTCGGCAGGTTTTGCGGGAGCAGGTACGGGAGTCGGTTCTTCGTCCACCTCGGGGAACAGCTGTGAGATATCCACCCTGGGTGCTTCTTCCGTCTTCGGCTCTTTATGTACGGGCTCTTCGGGAACAGTTTCTTCAACTGCCGGTTCTTCAACAACAGGCTCTTCCGCAACCGCTTCTTCAACTGCCGGTTCTTCAACAACAGGCTCTTCCGCAATTGCGTCTTCAACTGCCGCTTCTTCAACAACAGGCTCTTCGGCAACCGCTTCTTCAATAACCGGTTCTTCCGCCACGGGTTCTTCGGCTACGGGTTCTTCGGCTACGGGTTCTTCGGCTACGGGTTCTTCGGCAACAGTTTCTTCGACTGTCGTCTCTTCGTTTACGCCGCTGTCTTGCCCGACTGCTTCTTCGCCTTGAGCTTCAGCTTCTGCGCTTTGGCTTTGGCTTTCAGCTTCTGCTGTTTCTTCTGTGCTTTCTGCTGTTTCTTCTGTGCCCTCCGGACTTTCTTTCTCTGCTTCTTCGGCAGCGTTTCCGTTCTCCTGTCGCGAAGGAAGTTTGTACGCAGGGACGTTTTCGCCTTGTTCGTCAGTAATTCCAAAAGCTCCTTCCAGGAAAGCCTGGACAGCTTCCACGCCGCTATCGTCATCTTCGCTTGGGGTGTAGTTCTTATAGTCGTCACTATTGACCAGATCTTTAAGAGAATCCTCATTATCGTCGCCTCTTTCCTGAACGCTTTCAAACAGACTTGCCGCAAATGCCGACGGATTGAAGGGCTGCAGGTCATCTATGCCCTCGCCGACACCTATAAATTTGACGGGAAGCTTTAACTCGTTTTTGATTGTAAGCACAACGCCGCCTCTTGCGGTGCCGTCAAGCTTTGTGAGAATTATGCCGGTAAGCTCGGCGATTTTCATAAACTCACGTGCCTGATTTACACCGTTCTGACCTGTTGTGGCATCGAGCACAAGCAGAATTTCACGGTCGGCATAGGGCAGTTCTTTGTCAACAACACGGTAAATCTTGTTAAGCTCATCCATAAGATTTTTCTTGTTGTGAAGTCGCCCGGCTGTGTCGCATATGATTATGTCACAGTCTCTTGCGACACCCGCCTGAATTGTATCGTATACAACCGCCGCAGGGTCCGCACCCTCCTTGTGCTTTATTATATCAACATCGGCACGCTTTGCCCAGACATCAAGCTGATCAATCGCCGCCGCACGGAATGTATCCGCCGCGCCCAATATGACCTTTTTGCCCTGAGCCTTATACATAGCCGCCATTTTGCCTATGCTTGTGGTTTTACCCGCGCCGTTGACACCAAGAACCATTATGATTGACGGCAGAGTTATAAGTCCCATATCCTCGCCGCCGTAAAGCATATCGGCAATGATGCTCTGAAGCTCTTTTTTGACTTCGCTTGTTTTTTTGATTTTTTCGGATGCGACACGCTTTTTAAGCTCCTCGACAACCTGAACGGCAGTCTCGACACCGACGTCGGACATTACAAGAATTTCTTCAAGTTCGGTGTAAAGATCGTCTTCAAACGAATCGAATGAGTCGAGCATGTCGTCAATCGCACCCGACATTTTGTTTCGTGTCTTTGAAAGACCGAAGTTTATTTTACTGAATATACCCAAAATATCACCCCTGAAATACAATTAGCAATTAGCAATGAGCAATGAGCAATGGAAATGAGTGGAGTTTGGAGTGTGGAGTGTGGAGTCAGCTTCGCAAAGGCGGAGCTTTTAAATCAAGTCCGTAGGACTTCCTAATTTCCCCGGCACCCGACCCCCGGTCCCCGACCCCTTCTTTTATTCGTCCAGCTTAAGTTCCGCGACCATTTCCGCGGTTTTGAGTTCGAGAAGCTTTGACACGCCTCGCTCCTGCATTGTAACACCGTAGAGGACATCCGCTTCTTCCATTGTGCCTCGGCGGTGCGTTATGAGAATAAACTGCGTATGGTCGGTCATTGAACGCACATACTGAGCATACCGCAAAACGTTGACATCGTCAAGTGCCGCTTCGACTTCATCGAAAATACAGAACGGTGCCGGACGGACCTTAAGTATCGCAAACAGCAGCGCTATCGCCGTAAGACCCTTTTCGCCGCCCGACAGAAGCGACAGGCTTTTTACGTTTTTGCCCGGAGGCTGCGCCTTTATATCTATCGCGCAATTCAGCACGTCGTTTTCGTCCTCAAGAACAAGCTCCGCCGTGCCGCCGCCGAAAAGTGAGACATATGTCTCTTTGAAATATTCGTTTATGGCATTAAAACGCTCCTTGAATCGCTCCGCCATCTGACTTGTAAGCTCGTCTATCATCTTGAGCAGCTCTTTTTTGGATGTTTCGACATCGTTTACCTGCCCCGACAGAAATTCATATCTTGAAGAAACCTCTTTATACTCCTCAATCGCAGCGACATTGACACTGCCGAGCCCCTTAATAAGGCTCTTGAGTTCGCTCAGACGCTTCTGCGCGTTTTTGATGCTTTCAATCGGCTTTGCATGCTCGGCGGCCTCTTTTCGGGTTAAGGCGTACTCGTCATAAAGCTTTTTCTCGGTGTCCTCCTGCTCCTTTTCGAGGAAGCGGCGGCGTTCGTCAAGGCGGACAATTTCTCCGCTGAGCTTTTCTCGCTCGTCGTTTTTCTCTTTTTCGGCGATTCGGGCATCCGAGGTCGATTTTTCGCACTCGTCACGCTTTTTGAAGAGCGACTGCATTTCGTCGGAATTTTTTTTGACGCTCTCTCTTAAAAGTGCGGCACTGCCGTGTGTGCGGTCGGCGCTGTCTTTGAGCTCGGCGTTTTTCGTCTCGATTTCGTTAAGCTCATTCTGAAGCTCCTCACGGCGGCAGACAAGCGATTCACGGCGTATTTTTACGGACTCCTTTTTGTCCTTCTGCGCGCTGACATCCTTTAATGCGGACACAACACTCAGGTTATATTCACTCATTTCGGAATTTATCTGCTCGCGAACGGTGCTTAAGGAATCACGTCCGCCCGATAATTCGTCTGCCTTCGCTTCTTTTTCCTGCTTTTCTTTAAGAAGTGAGGCACGCTCCTTTTCGGCAATGCTGACGTTTTCATTATAATAAGCCGTCTTTTCCGCCGACTGCTCCGACTCTTTGTTGAGTGTCCGCAGGGCGTTTTCGGCATCGCTAAGACGCTGAATGCACAGATTAAGATTTGAATAAGCCGTCGAACGGTTTTCGGACGCCCGCATAATGTCACCCGAAAGCCCGTCACTGTCTGCCTTTTCTTTGGCGTAGCTTTCGGACGCTTCTTTGAGCATAATTCGTAACTGTTCTATTTTTTCTTCGCTTTTTTTTGCATCCAAAGCAAGCTTTTCGCTCTCGGTTTTTCTGGCTAAAAAGCCCGAGCTGTTTATTTTCGAACCGCCCGTCATTGAACCGCCGGCGTTTATGACCTGCCCGTCAAGTGTTACTATTTTAAATTTGTATGTATATTTCTTTGCGATTGAAATTGCGGTATCGAGATCCTCGCATACGGCTATTCTGCCCAGAAGGGAGCGGATAATCTCGGTATAATCGTCGGCGCATTTTACAAGCTCATGCGCGACCGAGACAAAGCCGTAGCAGTCGTCAAGCCCCTTTTCTTCGAGCACCCTGCCCCTGACAGACGAAATCGGCATAAATGTCGCTCGTCCGCCGCCTGTCTGCTTTAAGTGGTTTATGGCTCGCTTGGCATCGTTTTCGGTTTCGGTCACTATGTCCTGAATGGCGTTTCCGAGGGCGGTTTCTATCGCCGTGCGGTACTGCTCCTCGACGCTTATAAGCTGAAAAACGGTGCCTCTTATGCCTGTGAGCGTTCCCCGCTCCTTTTCTCGCATGACAGCCTTTACACTGCCCTGATAGCCGTCCATGCTCTTTTCGGTGTCCTGCAGAAACTTAAGACGGGAGTTTATGCGCATTAAGTTGAGCTTTTCGTTTTCGTACTCGCTCTTGCGTTCCTCGGTTCGTGTCTCCGCTTTTTTAAGACGCAGATTTACGCCTGCCGCCATATTGTTTTTGGCGTTTAACTCTTCTTCGGCTTTTTCAAAAACCCTCCGGGCCTTTTCTTTCTCGGCTTTTAAGCTTTCGATTTCGGTCTGCTTTTCGGCTATCTGATTTCTGACCGTCTCGGTTCTTTCGGCAAGCTCCTTTGCGGAGGAGGTCGACGAGCTTATCATTATATCAAGCTGAGTTATTTTTAATGTCAGAGCGGAAATTACGGCGTTGACGGCATTGTATTCATCGGAATACTCGCTGTTTTGGCTGTCAAGACCCGTCAGACGCTCGGCAAGGGCGTTTATCTTCTGCTGCGCTTCGTTTATTGTGTCTTCAAGCTCTTTTATCTTGCGGTCGCACTCGGCGTCCTCGTTGTCAAGCTCGGTGCCGGCATCCGTCTGCATATTCATGTCACGCTTTATACGCTCGGCGGTTTCGTTGTTGTGAACGATGCTGTTTTCGAAAACAGCCGCCTGCGATTCGAGAGCGGACGCCTGCTCTTCAAGGCGTGTGTTCTCGTTTCGAAGCTCCTCCGTGCGGATATTTATGCTTCTTGTAGTCTCGGCGGCACTCTCAATCTGTGCCGAATATTTTTCTATCTCCTGCCCCGCCGTGTCATATTGGCTCTGTGCGACACCCAGCTTTCCGCGAAGCTCTCTTATCTGCTCCGCACCCTTTTTCATAAGCTCCAGCCACAGACCTATCTCTATGTCCTTTCGCTCGGCGGCGTATACAAGAAACTGCTGTGCCTTTTTGGACTGTCGTTCGAGTGGCCCTATACGCCCCTCAAGCTCCGTCACGATATCACGAAGGCGGACAAGATTTTCTTCTGTCTGTTCAAGGCGTTTTATGGCGTCCGCACGGCGGTAACGGTAGTGCGAGATACCAGCCGCCTCCTCAAACATATCACGCCTGTTTTCGCTCTTGTTTGACACCATCTCTTCAATTTTGCCCTGACCGACCATTGAATAGCCGTCACGGCCGAGTCCGGTGTCCATGAAAAGCTCGTTAACGTCCTTAAGACGGACTGTCTTTCCGTTTATGATATATGAGCTGTCGCCCGAACGGTAATAGCGTCTTGTAACGGCGACCTCGGGTTCGGGGGAATTGAGTGAACCGTCGGTGTTGTCAAGACGAAGCGTAACCTCCGCAAAGCCCTGCGGACGGCGTTCACCCGTGCCGGAGAATATGACATCCTCCATTTTTGAACCTCGAAGGCTCTTTGTCGACTGTTCGCCGAGCACCCATCTTACGGCGTCGGAAATATTGCTCTTGCCCGAGCCGTTAGGGCCGACAACCGCCGTGACACCGTTTCCGAATGTCAGCACGGTCTTGTCGGGGAACGACTTGAAGCCCTGCATTTCCAATGCTTTTAAATACATGTGTTCATTTCCTTTCGGCTGTGACCGAGACGCTGTTTCTTGGCATTTCGTCACTCGCCTTTACTGTTAAAATATATCCCTTGGCGGCAAAATAACGGATATTCGCCTTTGCCTGCCCTGTCATTTTCGATATGTCCTTTGTGTTGACAAGCACGGTATAAAAC
>CAVFUV010000020.1:0-16504 GCA_963625735.1 bacterium | reverse complement strand
TCGTAACTGTTAGTTTTTTACGAACTTTATTTGTCCAAAAAACTTGACAGGTTCATAACAATGAAGAAAAACACTGCGTGTTTTGGATTATATAGCTACGCTAAAGATTAGTGTACACCACATTTTTAGAATGTATGCAAAATGCGAAGCTTTATAAATCAAGTCCGCAGGACTTCCGACATTATTAATTATTAATTGTTAATTAAAAATATTCCCCTCAGCCTTATTTAAGACTGAAGGGATATTTTTATGCTCTTGCCTTTTCAAGCACTTCTTTAAATGCATCACATGCGGCGTTGAACGCATCGCGGTTTGTGGGGTATTCGTACGCTTCACGAATTGTGCCCTTGCCGCCGTTGGTTTCAAGGTCCTTTATTCCGTCAAACACCTTAAGATGCGGTTCGAGGGTCAGGAAGCGGTCGCCGTCCTTCTTTGAAAAGCGTCTTAAAAGCTCTTCGACATGACCGTCACCCTTGCCGCAGGGAACTACAAATCCGTCCGCCATTCTGCAGTCCTTGACGTGCATATACTCGATATATTCCTCGAGCATATCAAAAGCCGGAACTGTTTCAACATGACACTGAATAAAGTTTGCCGGGTCAAATACGCCCTTTATTTTGCCTTTGAATGTTGTCAGAATTTCAAGGCAGCGTTCCGCAGTGTCGCCGTAAATTTCTTTTTCATTCTCGTGACAGCAGAAAATGCCGTCTTTATAAGCGTAATCGGATATTATATCGAGACGTTCAAACACTTCATCACGGTATATGGCGGGGTCATCGCCATCCGGAATGAAGAAGCTGAACATACGGATATTCTGAGTCCCGAGAATATGAGCATTCTCGACACACTGCTTGAATGCTTCAAAATGCTCCTTAAAGTCCTCGGTAATCTTAATCTTGCCGAAGCCCGAGCCGATTGCGGAAACGCCGATATTGTTTTCATCGAGAATTTTCTTTACATTTTTTGCCTGCTCGGCGTTAAAATAAGATATATTTCCGTCGTCAAGACCTCTGGGTTCAATATGAGTAAAACCGTTGGCCTTAAGTGCCTCAATCTGATTTAAAAGTCCGCCGCCCGCTTCATCTGCAAAGGCGGATAAATGAAATTTTGCCATAGCTGTTCTCCTGTAATTCCGAGATTAGTTACCTTTTATAAGCTGTTTATAGAGCTTAATATATTCGTTTGCGGAGCGGCCCCATCCGAAGTCGCATTCCATCGCACGTTTGCGAAGAATTGCCCAGCCTTCCGCATCCTTATAGCCTTCAACCGCACGTCTTATCGTGTGGAGCATTTCATGAGCATTGTAATCGTCAAACACAAAGCCGTTGCCTTCACCTAAAATACCGGAATCGGTAACGGTATCCTTAAGTCCGCCGGTTGCTCTTACAATCGGCACAGAACCGTAACGGAGGGCGAACATCTGCGACAGTCCGCAGGGCTCACTCTGACTCGGCATAAGGAACATATCACTGCCGCCGTAAATGCGGGAAGCAAGTGCCGGAATAAAGCCGATTTTTACAGCTAATTTGTCGGGGTGACGTTGACGGCACTCACCGAAAAAGCTCTCATACTGCCATTCGCCCGAGCCGAGAACGACAACCTGAACATCGTCGGCACTCAGCAGCTCATCAAGCACGCATTTTATGAGATCAAAGCCCTTATGCGAAACAAGACGGCTGACGATGCCTATTACGGGCACATCCGGCTTTACGGGGAGGCCCATTTCTTTTTGGAGAGCCTCTTTGCACTTCGCCTTGTTGGCAATATGCTCAACGTCGAAATTAAACGGAAGAGCCTTGTCCGTTGCGGGGTTGTTTGTGTCGGTGTCTATGCCGTTTAATATGCCGTGAAGCTTATATTTGCGGGCATTCAGGATACTGTCAAGCCCGTAGGCGTACCACGGGTCAAGTATCTCTTGGGCATAGCTCGGCGACACGGTTGTAACGGCATTGGAGCATTCTATTGCACCCTTCATAAAGTTGATGCAGCCGTCGTTTTCGAGAAGAGGCGCATCCTCCTCGGCAAAGCCTGCGACATCACCCAGAACTTCCCTGCCGTATTTGCCCTGATACTGAATATTGTGAATTGTGAATACTGTTTTAATGTTCTGATAGCCTTCACGATTGGCGTAATATTTTGAATAATAAACGGGAACAAGAGCCGTCTGCCAGTCGTTGCAGTTGATTATATCGGGCTTGAAATCAATATACGGAATCATCTCGAGAACCGCGCGTGAGAAGAAAGCGAAACGCTCCGCATCGTCATAGTGGCCGTAAATTCCCTGACGTTTGAAATAATATTGATTGTCTATAAAATAGCATATTACACCGCGATATTTAAGCTCGAAAATGCCGCAGTACTGTCTGCGCCATGCAACGGGCACGGTAATGTGCGTAATAAAACGCATCTCGTTTTTATATTCCTCGGGTATGCCCTCATACAAAGGCAGAACAACTCTGCAGCCGATAAGACGGCGTCTGAGAGCAACGGGAAGACTGCCCGCGACATCGGCAAGACCGCCGCTTGCGATAAAGGGCTTTGCTTCACTTACCGCGTATAAAACTTTCATTAAAAGAACCTCCTTGCCAATTGGTGGTTTTATATCTGTATATTTTTGCCGATATAGACGGGATAGGTATCGGCACCTATAAGAGTTTTTCCGTGACGAACCGTAACGGATTTATCGGTAATGCAATACTGAAGCACCGCATCCTCCGCTACAAACCCGTGCGGGAAAAGTATGCTGTTCTTTACAACGGCGTTTCTTTCTACTCGGCATCCTCTGAACAGAATGCTGTTTTCGACCTTGCCGTTAATTATGCATCCGTCGGCAATAAGCGAATTTTTGACATCACTGCCGAGACCGTATACAGCGGGCATATCCTCGTATACCTTTGTCATAACGGGAGCGGTGCAGAAAAGAGCCTTGTAATTTTCGGGTTCAAGAAGCGAGAAGTTGGCTTCAAAGAAGGACGAGAGCGAATCTATTACACGGACATAGCCCTTCATCTTGTAGCCGTAAATTCTGAACTTGTCGCAGTTGTCTATAAATATATCTTTTTCGAATGAAGTAAAGCCCTTTGCCCAGCACTCTTCAACCAGACGCTCTAAAAGGCTCTTTTTCATAAGCGTCATTTTGGCAACGTACTTTGCGTCCTTGCCGGGTGTGCCGAAGGACATATGCTCAATTCTGCCGTCGGGGGCTATGCTGTCGATAACAGGCTGCTCCGAAAGAGCGGGAGACTTGCCGTCAACATAGAGCATTGTGATATCGGCTTTATACGCCTCGTGATAAGCGAAAACTTCGGTCAGGTTTACATCCGAAACTGTTGTGCAGTCGCTTATGAATACATATTCGGCATTTGACTTTTCAAGGAAGTTTGTAATATTTTTAAGTGCCCCTATGCGGCTTGTATTATAGTTGTTCATAGCGGCGCTGTTAAACGGAGGCAGCAGGAAGAGACCGTCATTTTTACGGGACAGATCCCACGGTTTGCCGCCGCCGATATGGTCCATAAGGGACTGATAGTTATTGTTGGTTATGACACCGACCTTTGTCATGCCGGCATTGACCATTTTGGAAAGAACAAAGTCAATAAGTCTGTATCCGCCGCCGAAGGGTACACTCGCCATGGAGCGAACGCCCGTAATCTCGGGTATTGCGGAATCATCGGCATTTGCAAAAATTATACCGAGAACATTGTTGCCTCTCATATCTTTTTGCCCTCCTCTACGTTTTCATCTACCATTATGTTCGCACTGACTGCTGCGTTCTTGCCGACTGTTACATCGGAGCCTATTACGGTTACGCCCCACTTTGACAGATCGGAGCATTTTTCGGGGTCTTCGCCGACTACCGCACCGCTTTCGATAACGGCGTTTTCGGCTACCATCGCATACTGAACCGTTGCGCCGGCTTTAACCGTGGCACCGGGCATTATAATCGAGTATTTGACGGTTGCGCCCTTTTCGATATTGACGTTCGCGAAAAGTACGGAATAATCTATGTTGCCGTCAATGTAGCATCCGCCCGAAACAAGTGAATTCTGCACAAACGCGTCGTTTGATACAAAGTGCGGCGCGAGAGCGGAGTTCTTGCAATAGATACGCCAGTCTTCATCGGACAGGTCTATATTTACCTTGGGATTAAGCAGGTCGAGGTTTGCCTCCCACAGGCTGTCAATAGTGCCGACATCCTTCCAGTAACCGTCAAACTTGTAGGCGAAAAGACGCTCCCCGGCCGAATGCATTGCGGGGATAACGTTTTTGCCGAAGTCGTTCGAAGAATTGGGGTCGTTTTCGTCGGCGATAAGATATTCTCTTAATTTGCTCCATGTGAAGATATAAACACCCATGGAAGCCTTGTTTGACTTGGGATTCTTCGGTTTTTCTTCGAATGCCGTTATCTTGTCGTCATCATCGGTAAACATAAGACCGAAGCGGGATGCCTCTTCCCACGGCACTTCAAGCATCGCTATTGTGCATGCGGCGTTTTTCTCTTTATGGAACGCCAGCATTTTTGAATAGTCCATTTTATAGATATGGTCCCCCGAAAGAACTGCGACATATTCGGGATTATATCTGTCGATAAAGTTTATATTCTGATAAATGGAGTTTGCCGTGCCTTTATACCACTCTGTTCCCTTTATCTGCTGATAGGGTGAGAGGATATGCACACCGCCTTCGTTTCTGTCGAGATCCCACGCCTGACCGTTGCCGATATAGTCGTTAAGCTCAAGCGGCTGATACTGTGTAAGAACACCGACGGTATAAATGCCGGAGTTTACGCAGTTTGACAGCGGAAAGTCAATGATACGGTATTTGCCGCCGTAGGGCACTGCGGGTTTTGCTATTTTCTTTGTGAGAATTCCGAGACGCGAGCCCTGGCCGCCCGCAAGGAGCATAGCGATACATTCTGTTTTTCTTGCCATTAGTCTTCATCCTTTCTTATCGGGTTATATTTCAGGTATATGCATGAAAGTCCCGGCAAAGTAATTTCAAATGAATTGTCTTTGCCGTGCATGGAAATATTTTTTGTCTTTATTCTCTTTTTGCTAAACTCGCCCTTGCCGCCGAAAACCGGGTCATCGGAATTGAGTAGCACCGTAAGTGTACCCGGAGTGTCAATTCCTATACGGTATCCGACACGTGTAACAGGCGTAAAATTGCAGATCGCAATAATGTCGTTGCCCTTTTTGTCGGTTCGCATGAATGCCGCAACGGAATTGTCGCAGTCGTCACTTACAAGCCACTTGAAGCCCTCCCATGAATAATCAATTTCCCAAAGCGGAGCGTTTGATTTGTAAATGCCGTTAAGCGTCTTAGTATATTCGTGGAGTGAATTATGCGAATCGTAATCGAGCAAAAACCAGTCGAGCTGCTTTTTCTCGTCCCATTCTATGAACTGACCGAATTCCTGACCCATAAACAGAAGCTTCTTTCCGGGGTGAGCGTACATGTAACCCAGAAACACACGCATACCGGCAAACTTTTCTTCGTAAGAGCCCGGCATTTTGCCTATAAGCGAGCACTTGCCGTGCACAACCTCATCATGCGACACAGGCAGAATAAAGTTTTCGGAAAACGCATAGAACAGCGAGAATGTTATAAGATCGTGATTATATTTTCTTGACAGACCGTCAAGCGAAGTATAGCGGAGAATATCATTCATCCAGCCCATGTTCCACTTGAAATTAAACCCGAGACCGCCGTCGGACACAGGGCGTGACACAAGCGGCCATGCGGTTGACTCCTCGGCAATCATAAGGGCATAAGGGTGGTCACGGAAAATACATTCGTTAAGATGTCTTATAAATGCCACCGCTTCAAGATTTTCACGCCCACCGTAGATATTCGGACGCCACTCGCCGTCTTTTTTGCCGTAGTCAAGATAGAGCATTGATGCGACGGCATCTACACGCAGTCCGTCAATGTGATATTTTTTGAAGAAGAACGAAGCGGATGAAATAAGGAAGCTTACAACTTCATTTCTGCCGTAGTCGAATACACGTGTGCCCCAGTCGGCATGCTCCCTTTTAAGCGGGTCGGAATATTCATAAAGGCACTCGCCGTCAAATTCATAAAGTCCGAATGCGTCCTTCGGGAAATGCGCCGGTACCCAGTCGAGAATAACTCCGATGCCGTTTTCGTGAAGCTTGTTGACAAAATACATAAAGTCATGCGGCACACCGTATCGGGATGTAACGGAAAAATATCCGGTAACCTGATATCCCCATGAGCCGTCAAACGGATGTTCCATAACGGGCATAAGCTCAACATGAGTGTAGCCCATTTCGACAAGATATGGCACAAGCTCATCTGCAAGCATACGGTAAGACAGAAATGTTCCGTCGGGATTTGTTCGCCATGACCCTGCGTGAATTTCATAGATGTTAACGGGGCTGTCATAGACCGTGCGGCGTTTGCGTTTTGAAAAATAGGATTTGTCGGTCCACTCAAACCCGCTTAAATCATAGAATTTAGAGGCAGTGCCGGGGCGTGTTTCGCTGTGAAAGGCAAACGGATCGGCCTTAAGACGCAAAACACCGTGCTTATCTTTTATACAATATTTATACGTATCGTACTGTTTAATGCCGTCAATCTCAAGCTCCCATATACCGGGTGATATTTCATTCATGGGGTATTCGGTCTCTTGCCACGAGCAGAAGTCACCGGTAACATAAACACACTGTGCATGCGGTGCCCATACTCTGAACACAGCACCGGTGTCTGTTTTATGCGAGCCGAAAAATTCATAGCTTTCGCTGTTTCTGCCCTGACAGAAAAGATAGACGGGCAAATCGGCTTTTGATTGCTTTTTGTTGCTCACAAGTCTACACCTCCACTGTTTAGTGTAGCAGATTTATAAATGCATTGCAAGTGTTTTTTGACTATTTTGTTAGAACGACTTTTAGAAAATTTTTGTGAGTTTTGTGCATAGTATACAAATGATTTATAGCAGAATTTGTATCCGTCAAAAATACGCGGGCATAACACACGGCTTTCTACACAAAAAAATCAAAATAAATTGACTTTTACTTATATAGATGTTATACTTGTTTTAATTAAATTTTACCTCAATAAAACGGAGGACGAATATGAAAAATGTACTGAAAAAATCACTTTCCGTATTTATGGCGGCTCTTATGCTGCTGTGTGCGGTCGGCACGGCTTCGGCTTCGGATAATTCCGGAAAAGCCGTAAAAAATGTTTCATGCACCATGTACGCAGACGGCAAGACGTGCAGAGGCTTCTGCTGGTTTACCGTTGACAACGCAAACACCGATTTGCAGATTGTTAAATCCGACGAGTATGACGGCAGCTTTGACAATGCAAAAACATACAGCGGTTCTTCAACTCTCTATCGCAAGCAGTATTCTCATCAGGTTGCTGTGACGGAGCTTGAAGCGGGCACTTCATACACATATCGTGTGGGTGACGCCGCCGCAAATATATGGAGCGACGCCAAGAGCTTTTCAACCGATGACGGCGACAGCAGCTTTAAGTTTGTTACAATCGCCGACGTGCAGGCAAGCAGTGACGAAAACTTCGCACATGCCGCTCTTACTCTTAAAGGCGCGCTTGAGACAATGCCCGATGCCGAATTTGTCGTAAACCTCGGCGACTATGTTAACGACAACACAAACGACGAGTGGGATTGGTATTTCAAAAACTTCGCGTTCGCAAATGATGTACTTACACAGGTGCCCGTAGCCGGCAACCACGACGGCAACATTACAAACAAATTCAACACAAACTGCTTCAAGAACACATTCTGCCTTGATGAATCCGACAATCAGTCACTTGAAGGCGTTTACTATTCATTCGATTACGGCAACGCACACATTGCGGTGCTCAACACTAACGATATGTATCCCATGAGCCAGGCTCAGAGAAACTGGCTTATAAACGATATGACAAATTCTAATGCTCAGTGGAAGATAATTCTCGCTCACCGTTCATTCTATTCCGCAGGCAAAAATATAAACAAGCCCGACACCATTATCATGAGAGACATTCTGCTCCCGATAATCGACGAGCTTGACATTGATGTTGTATACGCAGGTCATGACCATATGTATCTCAGAACAAACTTTGTTGAGAATGACGAGCTTGTTGAGGATGTAACATATGTAAATGAGTATATAAACGGCGAAGAGACTTCCCTTGCGGTTGACCCCGAAGGCACAGTCTATGTACTTCCCTCCACCGCCGGCACAAAGAGATACGCTGTTAACGAAGATGCCATTTCTCCCATTCTCGATGTAGCCGCTAAAGCGGAGACCACACGTGACAGAGGCGGCTGCTTCTGCACAACCGAAATTGACGGCAACAAGCTTATCTATAAAGCGTATATTGTCGATGACGACACACAGGAAATCGAGCAGATAGACGAGTTCGCAATTGAAAAGACAAAGACGGCGGAAGCGTCCGAAGGCACCGACCTTCCGCAGAGTGTAGCCGTAAGCGTCGCAATGTCGGGCATTAACTTTGTTGTCGCGATATTCAAAATGCTTGTGTCGTACTTCTCAATGCTCTTCGGCAAAATCGGATGCTAAGGCAATTAGCAATTGATTAGTGGCCAGTGGCCGGTATCCGGTGTTCAGTGACCGGGGGCCAGGCAGCCATGGCTCAGCGACCGGTGATTAGAGACCGGTGAGCTATTGCAGACATAACACAAAAAAAACGCAGTACATAGTGAATTTATCTATGCACTGCGGTTTTTTATTATTTTGTTCTGTTAAGCGAGTGTGAGCTTTAGAGCAGTTCAATGTTAAACTCCACTCTTCACTCTCCACACTCCACTCTCTGACAAGGTGTTCAGTTATTTTTTTTCTTCGGTTCTTCCATTGCGCGGATAAGCTCGATTTTGATACGGCGAAGGTCCTTGATGCTCTCCTTCTCTTTTTCACGAAGGAGCTGAGCTTCGTTTTCCGCCTCCTGCATGCTGTTTTTCCAGTTGCAAGTTTCAACGAAGGCATTCAGAACATTGTCTTTTATGACGGCAAAGCCCGAGCCGCAGACTGCCGTGTGCTTTTCACCTTTGTCATCCGTCAGAATTATAGCGCCGATATCGACTGCCACAATCATAGGCATATGATCTTTTAATATGCATATTTCGCCGTCAATGGCATGGCAGAGAAAGGAGGTATATTCACCGGAGTCAAACTGCTTTTCCGGCGTATATATGTTTACGTTAAAGGTTTTATCGCTGTCCGTAGTCGACTCCCCCATTCATCAAAGCGTTTTTGCCTTCTCGAGGGCTTCTTCAAATGTGCCGACCATAAAGAAAGCGTTTTCGGGAACATCATCCGCTTCGCCTTCGACAATCTTGCGGAAGCCTTCAATTGTGTCTTCGAGTCTGACAAATCTGCCGTCCTGACCCGTGAAGGTCTTTGCGACATGTGTGGGCTGAGACAGGAATTTCTGAATTTTACGAGCTCTTAAAACCGTTAGCTTGTCTTCTGGAGAGAGTTCGTCCATACCGAGTATTGATATGATATCCTTAAGATCCGCATATCTCTGAAGGCACTCCGTAACAGCCGACGCAACAGCGTAATGCTTTTCGCCGACAACCTCGGGACGAAGCATTCTTGAAGACGATTCAAGCGGATCGACCGCCGGATAAATGCCCTGTTCGGCTATCGAACGAGACAGAACCGTTGTGGCGTCAAGGTGTGTAAATATAGTAGCCGGAGCTGGGTCTGTAAGGTCATCGGCGGGAACATAAACAGCCTGAACGGAAGTAATCGAACCCTTATCGGTTGAAGCGATTCTCTCTTCAAGCTCGCCGAGCTCCTGTGCGAGTGTAGGCTGATAGCCGACAGCACCGGGCATACGGCCTAAAAGTGCGCTGACCTCATTGCCTGCCTGAACAAAACGGTAAATGTTATCAATAAACAGCAGAACATCTCTGTGCTTTACATCACGAAGATACTCGGCTTCGGTAAGCCCCGTCATGGCAACTCTCATTCTTGAGCCGGACGGTTCGTTCATCTGACCGAAAGCAAGCACGGCCTTGTCTATAACGCCGCTCTGCTCCATATCTCTTATAAGCTCGTTGCCCTCACGGCTTCTTTCACCGACACCGGTAAATACTGAATATCCGCCGTGTCCCGTTGCGATATTATGAATCATTTCCATAATAAGAACGGTCTTGCCGACACCCGCACCGCCGAAAAGTCCTATCTTGCTGCCCTTTGCGTACGGCACAAGAAGATCTATTACCTTAAGTCCCGTTTCAAGAAGCTCGTTAACGGGACGCTGTTCGTTAAGTGTGGGGGCTTTGCGGTGAATTGCCATGCGTTCATCCGTTTTTATCTCGCCCTTGCCGTCAATCGGTCTGCCGAGAACATCGATAACTCTGCCGATTACGCCGTCACCGACGGGGACTGTAATTCCGCCGCCGTCGCCCGATACTTTAACGCCGCATCTGAGTCCTTCGGGCGCTTCAAGAGAAATGGCACGAACCTTGCCGCCGCCCAGATGTGAAGCAACCTCCATATGTCTGCCGGACTCTTCTTCGGTCAACAGAGCGTTAAGAGGCGGTTCTTCACCTTCGGCAAAACGAATATCTATAACGGGACCTGAAATTTTAATTATTTCACCTGTAAATTTTTTATCCATATTACTGTTCCTCCGTAGCATACGACTTCGCGGCAGACATTTCGGATATCTCGTTTGTTATCCTTAACTGTCGTGAAGCATTAAGTTCACTTTGGAGCTTTTTAATCATTTCATCGGCATTATCGGCAGCCGATTTCATCGCCGTGGTTCTCGCCGAGTTTTCACAGGCGGCTGACTGCACAAGCATATCATAAATCATTGCCGTGCAGTAAAGCGGAACCATATGTTCAAATAACGCCTCGGGTGACGGTTCGCATATCATCTCATCAATGGGCAGAACACCGTCCTTGTCGGCAAAATCTTCTTTCATAAGCGGCAGAAGGCGAACGCACACGGGCTTTTTCTCGCCGTGAGTATACGGAGTATATATAACATATACTTCATTTATTCTGTCAGTTATATATTCGTCAATAAGCCTTGCGGTGAGCCCCTCCGCCAGATGAAGCGACGGATGCATTGACGACCCCGGCAAAACTTCATCGGGTGTCATACCCTTAGACGACAGTATTTCATTGCCGACAAGACCGAAGCAGAAAAGCTTTGCATCCTTGTGCTTCTTCATTTCTTCGGCGGTAAGCTCAGCAACATCTATATTATAACTGCCGCAAAGACCCTTATCGCCCATAACTGACATTATAAGCGTTGTGCCTTTTGAATCGATTTCAAGAAAACGCTGATGCAGAGCCGTAATATTCGAGGCATTGAGAACATCCGCCAGAACGCTATGCAGTCTGTCCATATATTTTACTTCATACCCAATCTGCGGCAGAAGCTTTCTGAGTCGTGATATGCTCAGAAGATACATGGCGTTTGTTATCTGCCTGGTCTGCTTTACGCTTTCAAGACGTGATTTTATCTCACTTACAGAGCCGGTCATGAGTGCATACCTTCCCCGAACTTCTTTATGGCGTCAACAACAGTCGCTTTATCGTCGTCGTTAAGCTCGCCCGTTTCATTTACCTTATGTTTGATTTCTCCGAGATTTCTGTCGAGATAATCAAGATAGTTTTTAATGACGGTCGGGAATTCCTTTGTCTTTACGCCCATAAAGCATTCCGTTTTATAAGCCAAAATAAGAACGACCTCGTCAAAGAGTGAATACGGAGCGTTTCTGCCCTGCTTGAATATATCGACAAGCATTTCACCCTTTTCGAGCATACGCTTGGTTTCCGCGTCGACATCACTGCCGAAGCGTGCGAACACAGCCATTTCACGGTACTGTGAAAGACCGATTCGAAGATCGCCGGAGTCCGCCTTCATTGCCGGGAACTGTGCCGAACGACCGACACGGGAAACGGAAAGACCTGTGTTTACAGCCGGACGAACACCCGAATGGAAAAGTCCGCTTTCAAGATAAATCTGACCGTCGGTAATTGAAATAACGTTTGTGGGAATATAGGCGGAGATATCATCCGCTGTTGTTTCAACTATCGGCAGAGCCGTAATGCTGCCGCCGCCCTTTGCCTCCGACAGACACGCACTGCGTTCAAGCAGACGTGAATGCAGATAGAATATATCACCGGGATATGCCTCACGCCCCGACGGACGAAGAAGCAAAAGAGAAATTGTTCTGTAAGCTACGGCGTGCTTTGAAAGGTCATCGTAAACTATCAATACGTCCTTGCCCTGCTCTTCGAAATATTCGGCAATAGAACAGGCACAATAAGGGGCCAGATACTGCATTGCGGGGCTGTCTGCTGCGGTTGCGGAAACAACAACCGTATATTTCATAGCACCCGAGGCGGTCAGGGTGTCGACAACCTCTTTTACGGTTGACGCCTTCTGACCGATTGCGCAGTATACGCATATCATATTTTTATCGTGCTGATTTATAATAGAATCAACTGCGATTGTGGTTTTGCCCGTCTGACGGTCGCCGATAATAAGCTCACGCTGACCTCTGCCGATGGGTATCATGCTGTCGACGGCAAGAAGACCCGTCATCATCGGAGTATCAACCGGGCGTCTGTCAATAATGGGAGGAGCGGGACGCTCTGCGGGCAGGAATTTATCCGCTTCAAGGGGCTTGCCGTCAAGGGGTCTGCCGATGGGATCGACAACACGACCGATAAGTTCTTCGCCGACGGGAGTCTGCGCCACAACGCCTGTACCCTTTACGCCGTCTCCGACCTTTACGGAGTCGTCATTATCAAGCAGAACAACACCTGCGCCGTCCTCTTCAAGGTCAAAAACCATGCCGAAAACGCCGCCGTCAAACTCGAGCAGCTCACCGTAGAGTCTGCCGGGAAGTCCCGTAACTTTTACAACGCCGTCACCGGATTTTGAAACAATACCCTTGCGATAAACTACCGCACCGGGAGCAAAATCCGAAATCTGTTTTTTGAGAAATTCACTTATACCGACTGCCATTATCTGTCACCTCCGTCGGATGAAAGGTGTTTTTTCAGCCGTTTAAGCTGAGTGCCGACACTGCAGTCATAAACCGTGCCGTCATATTCCATGATAAATCCGGCTATGACACTGTCATCGACAATCTTAATTATCTCTGTATCCTTTTCGACCTTGTTTTTTGCCTTTTCGCAAAGGTAATCAAATGTTGACTCGGTCATTGTGGATGCGACGGTTAACATACATTTTTTCATGCATATCCCTCCGTCAATTGAAGAAGCTGTCTATGATGCGGCGGTTGTCTTCGTCTTTTACACTTCTGCCCAGAAGCTTCTCGGTAACGTCAAGAGCGGCATCGACAATGTCGTCTTTTGCGTCGGCAAGCATTTTATTGTGTTCCGCTTCGGCTGTTTTATTGCCTTTTTCGACAATAGCCTTGGCTTCACTCTTTGCGTCGTCTACAATCTTCTGTGCCGTCTGACGTGCTTCTGCTTCCGCTTTTTTGACAGCCTCGGCTTTTACGGCTTCGGCATCGGAAAGCAGAGCATCATATTTTGCCTTCGACTCGTTTGCTGCCTTTTCGGCGTTTTGGGCATCGGACAGAGATGCGTCAAGCTTCTCTTTTCTCGCATTCAAAAACTTTTTAACGGGTTTGTAGAGCAGAGCCTTTGTGACGAAGAAAAGCACAAGTATGTTGATTATGTTAAGTATGAGATCGGCTATCATGTCTTTTGAAAGTAAGTCTGCCATCTATCTCACTCCTTCTGTAATTAGTTTTCTTCGTTCTTATTTAACACCGAGAATAAGCGCGACAACGAATGCGTAAATAGCGGTTGACTCCGCAAGAGCACAGCCCAAAAGAAGAATGGTCTGTATTTTGCTTGAAGCTTCGGGCTGACGAGCCGAGGACTCAATTGCCTTCATTGTTGCAAGGCACATGCCGAAACCTACGATACATACTGCGAACATGATAATAGCTGCTGCGATGAAATTCATAATAATATCCTCCTGTAACGGAATTTAATTTTTTGTTTGTTTGTGTTATTCCTGTGCTTCGTTGATAAATGTAAGCGAAAGAATAATAAAGATGTAAATCTGTATCATGGGGTGGAACAGATTAAAGTAAAGTCCCGCGATTGCCGGAATACCGGAGCCGTAACCGCCGAGAGCGCCCTTAAGCAGGTCCATAACCATCATACCGCCGAGCATATTGCCGAACAGTCGGCATGCAAGCGAAATGGGAACGGCGATATCACTTACGGCTTTAAGCGGAATCATAACCGGACGCATTGCCGGAATTGCACCGCCCATGGACTTAAGTCGTCCGCCGACACCGTGTTTTTTGATGCCGTAAACATTGATAAGAATAAACGTCAGAAGACCCATTGCGAATGTGCATGTAAGATCCGATGTCGGAGCACGCTGACCTAACAGTTCGGTAAACGCACAGCCGAGCATGAACAGAGCGATAGAAAGCATATAGGGTGAAAGTCCTTTTGCGGATTCTTCACCGACAACACCCGCGACAAACTTGTCAACGGCTTCTATGGCACACTCTGCGACGTTCTGAATGCCCTTTGGCGTGTCTGTCGTAAATTTCGGAACGGCAAACAGCCTGAAAAGAATAAGCAGAATAATTATTACCGCCGTACTGCATGCCGCGATAATCGTTGTCTTGGCTATTGTAATGCCGAACAGGTCAACTCTCTCGCTGAACATTTCAAATCCGATTTTAAATTCGAAATGCTTGTCTAAAAGAGATGTTATCAGCACGCCGATTAAAAACCATCCGGTGATTATCAGCCCGACAAACCAGAGCTTCTTTTTGCGTTTGTCTTTTTTGGTGAGTTCTTTGCCGTCAAGACGATGCTTTGTGAAAATGTAGCCCGCAAGACAGGCGGCAAACGCTACTGCACCGACGGCGGCTTCAATGACCGTTATTGTATTCACAGTCTTTCCCTCCCTTCTACTGATGCTTTCTTATTCGATGTATGACCGCAATAAACAGCGAGGCAAAAAATCCAACGCCGAAGCCTATTGCGGCAATCGTGACAGAAGCACGCAGAAACTTGAACAATACATAAAGTCCGACACCGTAAAGCAGAAGCTTTGCGGCAACGGCAAAGGCACCTTTGAAAAGCTTTTTTCCGAGGAAAAATGTGAATGAAACAGTTTCAAGCACAATCTGAATTACTCCGACAAAAAGCGCTATGATAAATACCGTAATCAATACAATCACTTCCGAAATTATATTTCCGTAAAAGAAAAGTGCCGCAGGAGACGGTTTGTTAATTTCCGTCTCTTGCAACACAAATTATAGTCTTTTTTGACAAAAATACAAGCGTAGAAAAAATTAAATTTTTCTTATTTTTTGTGCAAAATGCCAAACATTTTATTTTTTAAATTATGTATTATTAATAAAAGTTCGTTTCAAAGGTTATTTCGCCCTGTAAACTTCTCTCGCGCACTGTACAAACGCTTCCATGGCACGTGAAGGATATCTCTTTTTCTTGTATCCTATGCACAGCTTTCTCTTGGTGTTTTCGCCTGAAATCTTATAAATTCTGCACTTTGACGTACCGTGAACCGCACGCATAAGATTATCGGTGACAACGGTAAGCCCAAGCCCCGCACGGGACATATTGTAAGCCGTCATAAGCTGATCGGAATATATCTTTACATTCGGCACAAACCCGGCGTTTTCGCAAAGCTGCATTGTGCGGGTGTACATATCATTGCCCTTTTTGAGTACAAGAAATTCTTCCTCGGCAAAATCGATTAAATCAACCGTCGGGCAGGAGTGAGACATATATCTGCCGTTCATAAAATCGTCGTCCGCAAGACTTCTGTCGGCAAAACGGTCGTTTATCGGGTTGCCCACGGGAACGCACAGAAGAAGTGTTTCGTCAGACAGCGGATACGACACAAACAGCTCCGGATCAAAATCATGCGCCACAAGAATATCGACCTTTTCGTCAAGAAGCTGATTTTTAAGGTCGTGCGTGTGGCTTTCGACAAGCTCGACATTTATTCCGGAATATGTGTTCATAAAGCGAAGAATAATTTCGGGCAGAATAAACGAAGATATAAAGTTTTCGCCGCTGACTATTACATTGCCGCTCTTCATTTCCGAGAGATCATTAAGCTGATTGAGCATATTATGCTGCAATGAACGCATCTGTTCAACGGACTCAATGCAGACTCTGCCCGCCTGAGTGAGAGAAATGGGATTTGTGGAGCGGTCGAAAATAGTAATACCGAGCTGTTTTTCAACTTTTTTTACAGCCGCGGACAATGCCGGCTGGGAAATAAAAAGTTTTTTTGCCGCTGCGGAAAAGCTTCTCTCGAGATAAACTTCGTAAACATAATCCATGCCGTCAAACATTCATAAAGCCCCCAACTATAAGCATAAGCTTATATATAAGATTTTTCTATATTTTATCACTGTTTTAAAGCGAAATTCAACACATTTTTGTCTTTTGAGCAAAATTCCGTTATTTTTCACCTAATATCACATACTGATATAACT
>CAVFUV010000019.1:7518-16587 GCA_963625735.1 bacterium | reverse complement strand
CGTTAATACAGCTTGATATACGCAACACAAAATACTGGTTATTGACTTTATAATATAATTATGGTAACATTTTTCTGTTTTGACAGTCTACAATTTGCGAAGCTTTATAATCCAAGACACGCAGTGTCTTCCGACATTATTAATTATTAATTGTTAATTATTGCAAAGTTGTCGATTGGTTTTCGCAAATTCTACGCTTTTTAATAAAACTCGACTTAAATGGAAGAACAATAAATGAATCGTGAAATTATAAATGACAAAGCAAAAGCAATAAAGAAAAAACGGCTTTGCACTATGGGCATTCTGCTTATGCTTGCCGGGTTTTCTTTTTTTGTCTGCATATGTGCGGGCTCATCGGGCATGGGCTTTGTCGATGTCGCAAAAACACTGTTCGGCAAGGGCACTGACTCTCAGAAACTTGTTTTATTCAATATCCGTCTTCCGAGAGTGCTGGCGGCAATAATAGCCGGCGGAGGCTTATCCGTCTCGGGATGCATTATGCAGAAGGTGCTCGGCAACCCCATGGCGTCCCCGTCGACACTCGGTGTGTCAAACGGTGCGGTATTCGGTGCGAATGTCGCCATAATATTATTCGGTGCGGGCAGTTTCGGCAGTGCGATTAACGCAAAACTTACGGTGTCAAATCCATATATCATAACGCTGTGCGCGTTTCTGGGTGCGGCTGTCGGGATTGCGATTATTCTGCTTTTGTCGATAAAAAGCGGATTTTCTTCGGAGACCGTTGTGCTGTGCGGCGTTGCCGTCGGGGCGTTTTTCTCCGCCGGGACTACGCTTATACAGTATTTTTCCGCCGATACGCAGGTGTCGTCCGCAGTGTTCTGGTCGTTCGGTGATTTAGGCAGAGCATCATACAGAGAATGCATATATATGGGCATTATTACGACGGTCGGAATTTTGTTTTCGGCTTTTGCCTCAAGGGATCTTGACATAATGAGCGGCGGAGACGAAACCGCCAAAACACTTGGAATAAACACAGCAGTTTTAAGGTGCGTCAGCCTGTTTTTAGCGTCCCTTATATGTGCCGTATGCGTCGCTTTTCTTGGAATAATCGGCTTTGTGGGGCTTATAGCTCCGCATATAGCAAAACGCCTTGTGGGTGAAAGAATGTGTTTTCTTATGCCGTCAAGCGCACTGTGCGGAATGACACTGCTGCTTTTGTCGGACTCTCTTGCAAGAAGCGTAATTCCCGGGGTATCACTGCCTGTCGGTGCGGTTACATCATTTTTCGGCGGACCGGTATTTCTGTTTCTGATATTAAGAGAAAGGCGTGGAGGAATTGCCAATGCTTGAAATTAAAAACATTTCTTTCTCTTTCGGAAAATCCGAGGTACTTAGAAACGTATCTTTCAATGCCGAGAGCGGCAAATGCACCGTACTTTTAGGCGTAAACGGCGAGGGAAAAACTACCCTGCTTAAGTGTATCTGCGGAATTTTGCGTCCGAAAACGGGCGAAGTGTTATATAACGGCAAAAATATATTAAAGCTGTCATCATCGGGCAGAGCGCACATAATTTCATATGTTCCGCAGATTGCCCGATTTGCGGATATTGACGTGTTTAACACCGTCTTGTCGGGCAGGCGTACCTGTGCCGGGCACATTATGACGGCGAAAGACAACGAAAAAGCCGCAGACGCAATTGAGATTCTGGGGCTCAGTGACCTTGCGGACAAAAGCGCAAAAACACTCTCGGGCGGTGAACAGAGAAAGCTTGCAGTGGCACGAGCTCTTTGCACCGACGCCGATATAATAATAATGGATGAACCGCTCGCGAACCTCGATTTGGGAAGTGAAACTTCGCTTACAAAGACGATAAGAGAGTTATGCAATAATACGGGCAAGACCTTTATTGTGACAATGCACGACCTGTCGCTGTCGACACGCTTTGCCGATAACTTTGTGATGCTCAAAGACGGCACGGTTTTTGCCGAGGGGGACGAAAACATCATTTCTAAAGAAAATATCAGGTCTGTATACGGCATAAACACCGATATCATAAAACAGAACGGACACACTGTTGTTGTGCCCGAATGAGAAAAGGAACAGCATATGAAAAAATTTACAGCTTGCATTCTGGTTTTGGCTACAATAGTTTTCGCTTTATGTTCATGCGGCACTGTCAGCGAAAATAACGAAAGCTCCTCCCCTGCCGTTTCGGCTGACACAGTACAGATAACCGATATGCTCGGCAGAACGGTAAGTGTTCCGAGTGAAGTCAAACGCCTTGTGTGCATAGGCGCCGGGTGTCTGAGACTTTATTCGTACATCGGTGATATGTCGATTTTAGCGGGCGTCGAAAACTGCGACAAGGGTGTTCTGTTTACGGCAAGGCCGTATCAGTACACTAACAGCGAGCTGTTTAACTCACTGCCGACAATCGGCGCGGGCGGCTCACAGGGCTCCCCCGAGGCAGAGGCAATTGTATCCGTTAATCCCGATGTAATATTCGCAATTTACAACACAATGGAAGCCGCCGAATTTGACGAGCTTCAGCAGAAAACGGGTGTGCCGATTGTGGTTCTGTCTTACGGTCAGACCGAGGCGTTTGACGATGCGATAAACGATTCTCTGACAATTATGGGCACGGTTTTAGGCAAAACCGAACGCACAGAAAAAGTAATAAAATACATTGCGGATATAAAAGACGACCTTGACACACGCACAAAGGATATAAAAGACGAAGACAAAAAAAGCGTATATATCGGCTGCCTTAACAAGAAGGGCACGCACGGCATAGAGTCGTCATCCGCAGACTATTCACTTTTTGACGCTGTACACGCGAAAAATGTTCTCGATGAAGCCGGTTACAGCGGATATCAGAGCAGTATTGACACGGAAACGCTTATTACACTTAACCCCGATGTTATTATTCTCGATGCCGGCGGCCTTGAGAATTTCAAGACGCAGTATGACGAGAACAAAAAGGTGTACGACAGCATAACGGCATTTAAGACCGGTGAAGTGTATGTACAGATGCCGTATAACGCTTATTATACAAACCTTGAAATTGCCTATGCGGATGCGTATTTTATCGGAAAGACGCTCTATCCCGAGACGTTCTCGGACATTGACATAAACGCCAAGCTTAAGGAAATAACCGAGTTTCTGTTAGGTACAGACTGTACACAGTATGTGTATGAGCTGACAGGACGGGAGTATGGGAAGCTGGATTTGGCAAACTTTTAATTTTGAGTAAAAATATTCAGTGGCCGGTGGTCAGTATCCGGTGGTCAGTGACTAAGGAAGGCACTGCGTGCCTTAGATTATAAAGCTTCGCAAAAATTAACTCCACTCTCCACACTCCACTCTGCACCCCGCTCCTCATACGTTATTCCGTACTGTAATAAAATCGCCCCGACAGTTGATTCTGTCAAGGCGATTTTTGTTATTTCAGCACCGAAATTGCATCTGTGATTGTTTTTTCGTATGCTTCCTTGCCGTATTTGTCGACTTCTGCTTTGTTCTTTTCTCCGTGCGTAAGACATCCCGCGCCGCCGATACATCCGCCGACACACGCCATGCCTTCAATGAAGTTTGCGTCAAGCATATTGCGTCCCTTTTTAAGTAATGCGACCTTGCATTCCTCTATTCCGTCGCAGACAAAAGGCTTAAACTCGGCGTCCTCGAGTCCCTGTTCCTTGAGTGCCTGGGCAACGGCATCGGAAAGTCCGCCGCTTCTGGCGAAAATCCGTCCGAAATAAGAAGCATTGTCAAGTACATCCTCATCGAGTGTCATTATATCGATATCACGGCTGTCAAACAGAGCCTGCAGCTCCTCGAATGTCATTGCGGCATCGACATATTTTTTTACTTCGGGCTTCTGCACCTCGGCTTTTTTGGCTGTGCATGGTCCAATAAACACTACCTTGCAGTTTTCTTCATGCTCTTTAAGATACTTTGAAATTGCCGTCATGGGTGAAGGATTATGCGAGATAAATTCCTTCATTTTGGGGAATGCTGTTTCTATATATCTGACAAATGCCGGGCAGCAGGAGCTGGTCAGAAAGCCCTTTTCAATAAGCTCTTTTGATTCGCTCATGGCGACCATATCAGCACCGAGTGCCGCTTCTATAACCGTGTGGAAGCCAAGCTCTTTAAGTCCCTTTACGACCTGACCGAGTTTTGCGTAATTAAACTGGCTTGATATTGACGGAGCGACAACGGCGAAAACTTTATAACCGCCGTCCCTGCTCTTTTTAATCATATCTATAACATCAAGTATGTATGACTTATCCGTTATAGCGCCGAACGGGCACTGATACGCACACGCACCGCAGCTTATGCACTTGTTGTTGTCAATACGTGCCGAACGGTCTTCGTTCATTGAAATTGCCTTGACCTTGCACGCATTCTGACACGGACGCTTTCTGCAGATAATGGCCGTATAGGGGCACACTTTGGCACACGAGCCGCACTCCTTGCACTTTGTCTTGTCGATATGCGCAACGTGATTTTCGTCAAATGTAATGGCGCCGAAACGGCAGGCATCCTCGCATCTGTGGGCAAGACAGCCACGGCAGGCGTTTGTGACATCATAACCGCCCATGGGGCACTCATCGCATGCGGTTTCGATAACCTCTATAACATTGGGGTTCGCTTTGTCGCCGCCCATCGCGATTTTTACACGTTCGCCTAAAATCGCACGCTCTTTATAGACACAGCAGCGCATTGTAGGCACTTTGCCGGGGACGATGGTCTTAGGTATCTCGAAAATATTTTCAAGCAGAGTATCGTTCCATGCGTGGCGTGCGACTTCTCGCAGGACCTTGTATTTCAGATACTGTACCTTGGTATCGAATTTTCTCATTGTTGAGCTCCTTAAAAATAACTTACCTTTATCCGCTTGCCCATTTTTCGGAGACATTCGGACAATTCTTCCACAAGGTTCATTTTTATATTAAAGTTAATTGGAAGATCGGGATTCTGATGTGCGGGGTTTACGGCTCTGCCGACATAGAAGTTTATGTCTGTCGCTTCCTCAAAAAGCATTCTGCAAATTAACGAAGCACCATCGTGATTATAGCCCCACTCTTCATAAAGCTCGTTGGAGCCTAAAGCGTCACGGGCGTATTCAATAACCTTGTTTACGGTGATAACACCCTCGGTTACAAGGTCAACGCCCTCGATTTCCGCAATAGGGGGCACATCGCTTTTGACATAATTAAGACTTGCCTTTACGGGCTTGCCGAGATATTTTGATACAATTGAGGAGGTTGTGCCGCCGCACACAATATGCTTGCCCTCTTTTGAAAAGAAAAGGGACATCATTCTGTCGCAGTCGTCACGGTTGCGGGGCGGCCCGAAAAGAATATTAACCGGGGAGCGTCTGCGTATTCTGACAACACACGCCGTTGCGTCGTCCCCCGGGTGACCGCCATAGAGATTGTTGCACTCGTCAACAAGCATGGTTGACAGAGTTTTTGCGGTATAGCCGACATGAGCGAGAGCCTCCATAAAAGAAGCTATTTCTTCGACCTTCCAGCCGAAGTTGAACGCCGTGCCTATGCCTGCGTGCGGACAGCCGTCCGACATTGCTATGAAAATATCGTTCTCCTGAAGCGGAATAACGGATTTATATATTTTTTTGCCGTCGATTAAAAGCTCTTGACGGGCATAATCATATTGCTCATTGTTTCGGAGCATTATGACAGGCGGATTGTCATACTGTATAATCTCGGCATTTGTATTGTCAATAAGATGAATTATGGTAAAGGTGGAATACGCAACTCCCCTTACGGAGCATATGGGCAGTGTCTGAGCGATTGACGACACGCACTCTTCGAGCGGTATCCCCTCCGCCATAAGCGTGGATATTATTTTGGATGTAAGCGTAGACAGAATGCTTGCCTTTACTCCGCTGCCGAGGCCGTCCGCAAGCACAATCACCTGCGAGGTTTCATTCTGCTCGACAATATCGACATGGTCGCCGCAGAGCTGTTCGCCCTCGTGATTTATGCTTTTCCATCCGATATCGGCAGTCTCGCCCAAAAGTGAGGCGATTTCCTGTACTATACGCATCTGTTTGTCAACAACCTTGTCGGCAATTTCGACGGTCTGACGGCTGATGTTCTCTTTTTTCTCTTTCTGCATTTCTTCTTCGGTCACATCACGCAGAATGCATATAAGCAGACGAAACTCACGGTCATAGACAATTGTCTCTTCGACATACTTTTCGTATTCCGCAAGATAGACACGCTTGCCCTCAATTCTTGAGCCGGAATTGAGAACGGACACAAAATCGGCTGTATCCATAATTCTGACAACGCCGTCGCCCAATATATCAGACGCGAAACGAAGATTCATTATTTTGAGCGCCGCTTTGTTAATCTGCTGTACTTCAAGCTTTTCATTAAGAACAATAAGACCGTTCGGGGTGTTCTTTACTATGGTATCCGAGAAGCTCTCGGCCTTGTCTTTAAGATACGGCAGGCACATGGATATCTCGGCCTTGCCCTGATAGACGGCAATAGCCTTTTCTCGGCAGGTGTTGTAGCCGCATGAACCGCAGTTCAGTTCATCCGAGAGCTTAACCTTGCCCATCTGATGAAGAATTTCGGTGATTTCGGATTCCGTCGGGGGCTGAAGCTTCCTTTCGATTGTCGCAAAGGTTTTAGCGAGTGCGGATGTCGCGGGCTGCTCGACTTCAAAATCTTCATTGCCGGCATAGTGCGAAACGGCAAGATAATCCTTGACAGGTGAACGGTGATATTTTTCCATAACCGGTCCGCCGATACAGCTGCCGACACATGACGACATTTCTATAAAACAGTTGTGAACATTGCCGTCGATAATATCCTTGAGTGCGGCAATGCAGTTTTCGGTGCCGTCAATCGACATATATGTATAGTCCTTGGGGGCGTTTGTAAGTGTCTTTATAACACCGCCTGTTGTCGGGAAAAGTCTTGACAGGCTGTGTTCGTTATTATCAATTTCTTTTGCGGGCTCAATATTTTCGTTCTTCATCCATGAAGTAAGCTCATCGAATGTCAGAACTGCGTCAACAACCCCCGTGTAATGCTGTGCTTCGTCTTTTTTGGCAAGGCACGGCCCTATAAATACGGTTTTGGCGTTCGGATAGCGGCGTTTTATGTCACTGCAATGTGCCTGCATCGGGGACATGATATCCGCAAGATACGGCAGTGCGGACGGAAAATATTTCTGTATAAGCAGATTGACCGAGTGACAGCAGGAGCTTATAAGAATATCGGGGTGCGTTTCGTTAAGCATACGCTCATATTCTCTTTTGACTATCGTTGCGCCGATTGCCGTCTCTTCGACATCATAAAAGCCGAGTTTTTTTACAGCCTCACGCATGGACTCTATGCCGACACCGTAGTTTGCGATAAAAGACGGCGCAAGACTCGCTATAACAGGCTCACCCGACTGCATAAGAACCTTTACCTTTTCGGTTTCGTCGACAATCTGCTTGGCGTTCTGCGGACATACAACAAAGCACTGACCGCACATAATGCACTCATTGCCTATGATATACGCCTGGTTGCCAGAAAATCTGATTGATTTAACGGGACAGTGGCGTATGCATTTATAACAGTTTTTACAGTTTGATTTTTTTAATGTGAGACATTCCATAATGACAAATCCCCCAAATCTGTTATATTACTTTATCGCACTTAACACGTGCTTTTCGAAAAATTCGTTAAATCTGTCGGGAGTGACACCTGTATAAACAGTATCGTCAACCATTATCGTTACGCCCTCACGATTGCATCTGCCTGTACAGAAGCTGCCCGCAAGTGTAATTTCGTTTTCAAGATTTTTTTCGGCTATTGTCTTCTGAAAAAGCTCAACAAGCTCTTCGGAGCCTCTTAAATGGCATGATGAGCCGACACATATCTGTATAATCATCTTGCCACCTTCGATAAAATGTTCTCGGCAAAGAATTGTCTTGTTGTGTCGGGCGATACGGAGAAGAAATCATCGTCAACCGTTACGCACACGCCCTCATCACAGCGGCCCATGCAGAAAGTGCCCGCAAGCTCGACTTTATCACCCAGATTATATTCACCTATAAGATATTTAAGCTGTTCGACAACCTGTCTTGAACCCTTAATATGACAGGACGAACCTATACAAACAGTAACCTTCATTTTCTCGTTTCCTCCTTATTGAAAATCAACGACATTAACCCAGTTTTTTAGCATTTCACGCTCGGCGCTGTTGCCGTCGGAAAGCTTTGCGGCGGCGACAATCGGCATCCATTTGTATACGTCCCTTTTGTCTGTTCCGCTCTTTTCGCAATAAAGCGTAAGATAGCTTTCGGCAATGTCTTCATCGCCCTCAAGCCAGAGCTTTATAAAAGTCATTGCGACGTCCGCAAGCGGAGTGCCCTGTGCGGCGTGAGCCCAGTCTATAACGTACAGTTTGCCGTTATCAGCCAAAATAACGTTTGAAAGGTCGTAATCACCGTGGCAGACTCTGTTCTCTTTTGACATCTCTTCAAGTCTCATATGAAAATCAAAACGAACGGTTGCCTGAAGCTCCGTTTTGCATATCTTGTTTGTCATTTTATCTTTAAGCGACACAAGACGGGGCATTGACAGCGAGTGCATATATTTCTGCAAATCGACAAACATATTAAGATATTCGTCGGTTTTTGACGGGTCTTCTTTAATGAGCTTAGACAGAGTTTTGCCGTTGACATACTCATAAACTATCGTCCATTTGTTGTCAATGAGCGTGACCTCAAGCATTTTTGGGACATTAAGTTCAGACTCTTCCATTCTGGCGCAGTTTAACGCTTCGTTGAGCACTGCGACCTTGGGGTAATCCTCATTAAAGACCTTATAGCACCTGTCGACATCACGGTAAATCGTTTTGTTTTTTCTGACTGCGATAATCCTGTCGAGATTCAAGCAGAAGCCTCCTTTGGCAATTGCGTTATATCGTTATAATTTTAACGATATTTCGACTGTTTGTAAATAGTATTTTTATAATAATGATAAAGAAATTTGCAAAGCAAAATATTTATATTGACGAACAACCGTCAAAAGGCAACGCAGATTTGATTTTATATCCGCATTGCCTTTTAT
>CAVFUV010000019.1:0-7508 GCA_963625735.1 bacterium | reverse complement strand
AGTAAAAATCCACTGTTTTTGTACGGTAAATCAAATTCCGCTTGCACCGTAGTTTGACAGAACTCTGGCGGACGGGTCGTTTACGTCACAGCCCTCCCACGATTTGTTGGGCATCCAGAAATCGACAACCATATCACTCTGACCGGGATAATATTTTTCAAAAATCTCTCTGTAAAGAAGCGACTCCTTTGTAAACGGTGCGGCATGAGTGTACTTTGTCTTTTTCTCTTCGAACTCTTCATCCGTGTAATAAGTCTCGGCATACTCTTTAAGATGATCGACCATTGAGTGACCGACGGCATCCGAGAAAGCGGCTTTTTCACGGTAAAGAATATCATGCGGCAGATAGTCGCCTTCGAAGGCGTGACGGAGAAGATATTTGCCTTTGCCGTAAACGTTCATTTTCTTTGCGGGATCAACGGACATGACATACTTTACAAAATCAAGATCACCGAACGGAACACGTGCCTCAAGCGAGTTTACGGAAATGCATCTGTCGGCACGAAGAACATCATACATATGAAGCTCACGCACACGCTTCTGTGATTCCTTCTGAAACTCCTCGGCGGACGGTGCGAAATCGGTATATTTGTAGCCGAAAAGCTCGTCTGAAATTTCACCTGTCAGCAGAACTCTGATATCGGTGTTTTCATGAATCCATTTGCAAAGAAGATACATGCCCATGCTGGCACGGATTGTGGTTATATCATATGTGCCTAAAAGCTCTATAACGTGTTCAAGCTCGGACAGCACCTGCTCTTTGGTCATTATAACCTCGGTGTGGTCACTGCCGATATAATCTGCAACCTGCTTTGCGTACTTAAGGTCAATCGCGTCCTCGTTCATGCCGATTGCGAAAGTTCTGATGGGCTTATCGCTCTTTTTGGCGGCGATGGCACATACAAGCGAGGAATCAAGGCCGCCCGAAAGCAGGAAGCCGACCTTAGCATCCGCGACAAGTCTTTTTTCAACACCGGCGACGAGCTTGTCGTGGATTTTCGAACAGACTGTTTCAAGAGAATCATGGCAGATTTCCTTAACCTCTGTAATATCGCAGTAGCGGACAAACTTGCCGTCCTTATAATAATGTCCGGGCGGGAACGGCATAACATGGTCACAAATCGATACAAGGTTTTTGGCTTCACTTGCGAAAAGTATCGCACCCTTTTTGTCGTAGCCGTAATAAAGCGGACGAATGCCGATGGGGTCACGTGCGGCTATATAAGACCCTGTGTCACCGTCGAAGATAATAAGCGCATACTCGGCGTCGAGCATAGCGAACATATCGGTGCCGTATTCACGGTACATCGGGAGCAGAATTTCGCAATCGGAGCCGCTTTTGAAAGTATATTTTTTCGCGAGATCTTCTTTTATCTTTTCGTAACCGTAAATTTCACCGTTGCAGACTACGAAGCTGCCGTCAAGCTCAAACGGCTGCATGCCGTCGGGGGTCAGCCCCATAATTGACAGACGGTGAAAGCCCAGAAGACCTTTGCCGGTATCGATAATCCTGCTGTCATCGGGACCTCTCGAAATAGTTTTGTCAAAGCCCTCTTTAAAAGAATCAAGGGCGGCACATGAATCGCAATAACCCATAATTGAACACATAATAAATTCCTCCGAAAATAATTTCAGCATTCAATAGGGCAAGTGCCGTAACTCGCTGTGCCACCTATCTTTGTTCTCTTTCGCTTCAAAAAAAGCTGTGTTTTGTTAACGGGGAACTTACCCCGCCGCACCTACTCATTTCTTTTCGGATTGGGGCTTGCCGGGTGTTATTCCCAATCGGTCACTGCACGGGGCTTACACCGTCCCCCGCTCGCTGATGCCGATACCGAAAGGTACTTCTCCCGGCTCAAACGCCGTTTTAATATTTATCCATTTAGTTGTATTACAAGTTGTACTCTATTGTAAAAATTCCGGTCAAGTGTGGAGTGTGGAAAGTGGAGTGTGGAGTTTTAACTGAGGATAAACGTTATAGTCAAAGGCAAGCAATGCTTTTCACTCCCCCGTCCCCGGTCCCCGGAACCCGGCCCCTAACCACCGGTCACTGACCACTGAATACTGATTACCGAATACTTACTTGACGCCAAACATAAGATCGCTGTATGTCGGGAAGGGCCAGTACTTTTTGGCGGTGAGTGTCTCGGCCTCGTCGCAGTATTTGCGAAGTGCGGCCATTTTCTCGAGAACGTCATCTTTAATGAAGAAAGCAGCCTCGGTGTCATCGGTGATTGTCTTATATTTATCAAGTGAAGACTTAAGCTCGTCGGACGCATCGTGTGCTTCTTCGACAAGGCACGAAAGCTTTTCGATAAGTCCGGTCTCATATTTGCATGAAACCGTTGCGACTGCCGCCTTTTTGGCTGTTACACTGAGTGACAGATCTTTTATGTATTCCTCAATCGCGGGAATAATCTCTTTGTCTGCCATGTCAACCATTGTGCGACCCTCAATGTGAACGCTCTTCGAATAGTTCTCAAGCCCCGTATCATAGCGAGCCTTGATTTCGGCAAGAGAGAAAACCTTGTGAGAAGTCAGCAGGTCAATGTTCTTCTTTTCGAGCAGTGCCTTATACGCATCGGGCGTTGTCTTGAGGTTAAGCAGCCCTCTTTTTTCGGTGGCTTCCTTAATCCATGCGTCATCGTAACCGTTTCCGTTGAAAATGATACGCTTGTGGTCTTTGATGGTCTTTTTAATCATGTCATGAAGGGCGGTTTCAAAATCCTCCGCACCCTCAAGGCGGTCAGCGTAAATTTTAAGCGACTCGGCAACCGCGCTGTTAATCATGATGTTTGTTGTGGCGATGCTGTTTGCGGAACCGAGCATTCTGAACTCAAATTTATTGCCCGTAAACGCAAAGGGCGAAGTGCGGTTTCTGTCGGTGGTGTCACGCGTAAATTTGGGGAGAGTATGAACACCCAGGCGCATAACCGTCTTTTCCGCACCGGCATAGGGTGTGTCGTTTTCGATTGCGTCAAGAACTGCGGTAAGCTCATCGCCGAGGAAAATCGAAACAACCGCGGGAGGAGCTTCGTTCGCTCCGAGTCTGTGATCATTGCCGGCTGTCGCAACGGACATACGAAGCAAATCCTGATAATCGTCAACCGCTTTGATTACAGCGCAAAGCAGAAGCAGAAACTGTGCGTTTTCGTAGGGTGTGTCGCCGGGTGTCAGAAGGTTTACACCTGTGTCGGTAGCCATTGACCAGTTGTTGTGCTTGCCGCTGCCGTTTACACCGTCAAAGGGCTTTTCGTGAAGAAGACATACAAGACCGTGCTTTGAAGCTACCTTCTGCATGACCTCCATTGTAAGCTGGTTGTGATCAGTCGCAATGTTCGTTGTGGTATAAATGGGAGCCAGCTCATGCTGTGCGGGGGCAACCTCGTTATGCTCTGTCTTTGCGAGAACACCGAGTTTCCACAGCTCTTCGTTAAGGTCAGCCATAAATGCCGCAACACGGGGTTTTATAACACCGAAATAGTGGTCATCCATTTCCTGACCTTTGGGAGGCTTTGCACCGAAAAGTGTTCTGCCGCAGAAAATGAGGTCTTTTCTCTTTTCGAGCATTTCTTTGTCTACAAGGAAATATTCCTGCTCCGGGCCGACAGAAGTGCGAACGCATTTTACATCCGTGTTGCCGAAGAGCTTTAAAATTCTGAGTGCCTGCTTGTTTAGTGCCTGCATTGAACGAAGGAGCGGAGTTTTCTGGTCGAGTGCGTCGCCGCTGTATGAACAGAATGCGGTGGGAATGCAAAGTGTTTTATCTTTTATAAATGCGAATGAAGTCGGGTCCCATGCTGTGTAGCCTCTCGCTTCGAATGTGGCTCTCAGGCCTCCCGAAGGGAATGAAGAAGCATCCGGCTCGCCTTTTATAAGCTCTTTGCCCGAGAACTCCATTATAACGCCGCCGTCGGGGGACGGAGAAATAAAGCTGTCGTGCTTTTCCGCCGTTATGCCGGTGAGGGGCTGGAACCAATGTGTGAAGTGTGTAGCGCCGTGTTCAACCGCCCATTCCTTCATAGCGGACGCAACGGCATTTGCGACTTCGTTATTAAGACTTGCTCCCTCATCAATAGTTTTTTTGAGTGACGCATATACCTTTGACGGTAATTTTGCCTTCATCACTCTGTCGTCAAAAACGAGACAGCCGAAATATTCGGGTACCGATTTTGTGCTCATGTTGTTCGTCCTCCTTTTAAGACTGAAAACGGGACAGCGACACCTTGTTTACCAAGACGCCATTGCCCCGTTTCCGCATTTAAATAATTTGATTTTGTAAAAGCAAAAGGCGACTGGGACACTAAATGTATCTCAGACGCCTTTGTCTTTATGTTTGGAATTATACTCAATTTTTCGTTAAAGTCAATAGGTTTTTTGAAATTTTTATTTTTTCAACAACTATGTGCAATAATGCCAAATGAGCTAAAGTATTTTTGTTGATACTTCACAAAATTCCGCAATTTTATTTTGCAAGTGCACCGACGAGCATCATGTATGCGCCGATCTGGCCGCCGAACTCGGGTGCGCCCTCCATTATAAGTTTGCCCTCACGAACGGAGTCAAGCATATCGGCTGTGGACATAAGAATGCCGAGTGCCGCATCGAGATCCGAAAATCTCATTGTAAAGAACGGCATAGCTCTCTTGTATACACCCTTGCCCGCCTTTGACTTGCCCGCCTTAATGCGGATGTAAGCGGATACGGAGTCCTCGCCGTCAACCTTCCATGCGTAAACACGGTCGGGGGACTTCAGGCACCAGTTGTGAATATCCTCGTGACCCTGTTTATTGAGCGTGCTGATGCCGACGGAGAGAAGATAGAAATAGCACTTTACAAGAAGGCGTTTTGTATCTTCGTCTGCAGGCGGCTCGGTAAGTCCCAAAAGGCTAGCCATTTTAAGGAGTGCCATCATAAATACGGCAAATTCCTTAACAAAGTTGAGACCCTTCATTTTGGGAAGAGTAGCGGGAGTGATTTTGCCCTTGAAGAAATCGTTCATGGCTTCAACACTCTTAAACTCAAGCTCAACATATTTCTGTTTTCCGAGACGGTGTGCAACCTTATCGGCGTGAACAAGCCATTCATCGCCGTTAACCACAAAGTGAGTAGCCCATTTGCCGGCGGGAGCGTCGGGATCAAGGCAGCTTACCTGATATATGCAGTGGACATTCTTGAATTTCTCTTTGAGAGAAGGAATATCCGCAACTATGGTTTTAAGAAGAGGCAGAGCACCGCAAAGGAATATTTCGGATGCCAAAATTATCAATCCTTTCCCGGTATTTGTTGTTTATCAGACCTCGTCGTCCCAGTCGTCATCAAGCTCGAAGTCGGCCTTCATAACTTCACGTACAGCGTTTATGATGCCGTTGGTGTCGATGCCTTCATAAGCCATGATGTCTTCATGCAGACCGATGGGGGCAAACTGATCGGGTATACCGAGCTTTTTGAATGCGCAGCCCTTGCCGGATTCAACAACAACTTCGGCAACAGCGGAACCGAGACCGCCCAATGTGTTGTGGTCTTCAACCGTGATAATACGGCGGGTGTCCATAACGGCACTGAGAATAGCCTCTCTGTCGATGGGCTTGATTGTGTGCATATCGAGAACACGGATTTTGTAGCCCTCTTCTGAGCCTGCAAAGAACTTTGCCGCCTGAACTGCCTGATATACGCAGGAGCCGCAGGCAATAATGGTAAGGTCGGTGCCCTCATGGACAACGTTTGCCTTGCCTATCTGGAACTCGTTGTGATCATAATAATCACTGTCTTTGCCGTAAAGGGTATAGTCGAAACCGCGGTTAATTCTGATATAGAACGGACCGGGTGTCTTATATGCCGCCATGATGACATGGTATGTTTCAATGCCGTCTGCGGGGCAGATAACGGTAAGGTTCGGGAAAGAACGAGTAACCGCGAGGTCGGAGATAGCATGATGTGTTGAACCTGCCTGACCGAATGATGTGCCCGAATGTGTGGCGATAACCTTTGCGTTAACGTTCTGATAGCAAAGGTCGGTTGAAAGCTGATCAGCCGCACGAAGAGATGCGAACTGTGAGAATGTGGAAAGGAAGGGTACAAGACCCGCTCTTGCCATACCTGCGGCTACACCGAACATATTCTGTTCTGCGATGCCGACGTTAAAGAAACGCTCGGGGAACTTCTTCTGGAATTCACCGATTTTTGTTGATTTGCCAAGGTCCGCGGTAAGAGCGACTACCTCGGGATGTGCTTCGCCAAGCTCAACGAGAGCCTTGCCGTATATTTCAGCTGTCTGAAGGGATTCAGATTCAATAGCTGTATAGGTCATTCCGCCTGCCATACTTATTTGCCCTCCTTTTCTGCTCTTGCAACACGTGCGGCGTAGGATTTCTTAAGAGCCTCCTGTGCCTTCGCGTATTTTTCGTCGTCAAACGCACCGTAATGCCACTTGTAATCGTCTTCGATGAAGTCGATGCCGCAACCCTTGATTGTGTTGCAGAGAATCATAACGGGCTTGTCGGAGTCGGGGTTCTTATTGTTTTCGATAGCAAAATCAATAGCTTCGCAAAGCTCCTTGATGTTGTTGCCGTCGATTTCTTTTACGATAAAGCCGAAAGCTCTCCACTTGTCCGCAAAGGGCTCAAGCTTCATAACGTCTTCGGTTCTGCCGTCGATCATGCATTTGTTGCGGTCAACAAAGCTTATCATATTCTTTACTTTATAGTGAGCGGCACTCATTGCGGCTTCCCAGTTGGAGCCTTCGTCACACTCGCCGTCGCCGAGAACTACATAGGTAAGATAGTCTTTGCCGAGTACTCTCGCAGCAAGAGCCGTGCCGACAGCTATTGACATACCGTGACCGAGAGAGCCGGTGGAAGCGTCAACGCCGACAACCTTGTTTGAGTCAAGGTGCATGCCCATCTTTGAGCCGGAGAGGTTAAAGGTCTTGAGCATTTCTTTGTCGTTAAAGCCGTAGTCGCAAAGTACGGGAGCATAGGCAATTCCCGCGTGACCCTTTGAAAGGATAAAACGGTCTCTGTCCTCCCACTTGGGATCGTCAACCTTAATGTGCATATACTTATGATAAAGCACGGTCATAATGTCGAGTACGCTGAGTCCTCCGCCAATGTGTCCGCTGCCTGCCCAGTGAGTTGTGTCAAGGGTCAGATTACGAAGCTCATTAGCCTTTTTCTCGAGGGAGAGCCACTCTTGTTTTGTTAAAGGCATATTTTTTCCTCCTCTGAATAATAGAAAATCTATAACGACATAAGTCGAAAAAAGTTATAACAAGCCCTCCCCTATTCATAAGAATAAGAGAGAGCCTTTATACAAATTAATATTTGGGGCGAATTGCCTTGAAGGCATCGTCTGCTACTTCAAGAGTTCTTTCGATATCTTCATCTGTAAGAGATGCGTTCATGAAGTGGTTGTGGTGAGAAGTGATATAAATTCCTCTGTGAACCATTTCCTGAACCCAGTCCTGATGGATAAGAAGTGAATCATCGTCGGCGATACGAAGATAGAAC
>CAVFUV010000018.1:0-16622 GCA_963625735.1 bacterium | reverse complement strand
GGGGGGGGGGGGTGGGGACGCTCGCTATGCGAGCGTAATGAGGCGAGCAAGGCGAGCCGCATGCCCCGAGTGAGCCAAGTTTGTTCAGCCGCAGCCCCTGCGGCTTAACAAATGAAGGCGAAGGAGGGGCAGCCGCCCGGAGGTGGCGCCTGTCTGTCCGGCAAATAAATCTATATGTCCCCAAAGGCTAACCGAACGGACAGACAGACGCACTGCAGGGCGGCAAAAGCTCCGCCAACGGCAAAGCCCCATAACGCACAAGATGCCCACCTCTTGCGAAGCTATACAATTCAAGACACGCAGTGTCTTCCTAAATTATGCATTCTGCATTTTACATTCTACATTTTTTCCCTCCCTCCTTCGACCGCCAAACACCGTATGCATTTATAGCTAATGCAAAAACTGCATTATTAGAATAATAAATGTTAATATTGACATTTTGCCTTGAATATGATAATATCATTTTGTACAGTTTGTTACTTCGCAAAAGCTTAACTAACCTCTTGCGAAGCTTTAAAAAATCAAGTCCGCAGGACTTCCTTTTTTTCCGGTCCCCGGTTCCTGATCCCTATTTTTTTGGAGGAATAATTATGAAAAAAACAAAATCCGCACTGTCCCTTCTCCTCGCAGTCCTCATGCTTTTCTCATCGTTTGTAATCGGTGTATCCGCCGAAGACACGCCGAAGTACATTATCAACAACCCCTACAAGGATGTTGACTTTGATAACTGGCAGGGCTACAAGGTTCAGCTTCACTGTCAGACAAACGCGTCCGACGGCTATCAGACCATTCATGAAATGGTTCAGGAATGCTACGATTTAGGCTACAATGCAGTCGCACTGACCGACCACGGCACAATTAACCGCGGCTGGACAGAACAGCCTCAGCTTGTACCCATCATCCGTTATGTCAAAAAAGACCGTACCAAAATGGCTGATATTATTCCTCTTACCGACGAAGAGTACGAGGCATATGCCAACGGCACAGCCAAGACCACAAACGGCGAAGAGCGTACCGGCGGACTTATCGATATCCCCATGGGCATCGAGCTTAATGCCGCAACACCCATCTGCGACTGCCATCTTACAGGTTATTACTGCGATTACGGTCAGGGACTTATCGGCGTGTACGGCGACTACGAGACTCCTTCGGCAGGCGTTAAGGCTGCAGGCGGCATATCGATGCTCTCTCATGTCGGCGAGTATGTCTATCCCGAAAAGGACTCCGAGGATCATGTCGGTCAGCTTGTTGACGAATATTATGTAAATAAGTTTGCCCGTATCTTTATCGACAATAAGGGTTCATCCGTCGGCATGGGCATTAACTCCGCAACGGACGCGCATACACGCTGTGACCGTATTCTCTATGACCAGATTCTTAAAAAGACCATTCCGAACGGCGTTGTTCCGTGGGCGTTCACATTCTCCGACGCGCATAACGAAGAAGCCGTAAACGATGCTTATACAATTCACTATATGCCCGAGCTTACAACCGACGCTATACGCACAAGTATGGAAAACGGCACTCTGTTTGCAGTATCTCACTATTCAAACGGCGTGGAGCTTAACGGCATGCAGGAAATCCCCGGCTACAAGGACGAGGACTGTGACACCGTTAACTGGCGTGGCAATGACACTCCGCTTGTTACACGTGTTACCGTAGACGACGAAAAGGGCACAATCTCCGTTGAAGGAACAAACTTCAACCGTATCACATGGATTGTTGACGGCAACGTTGCAGTCAGAGGCGGCAAGGATGAAGTCGTATCGCTTGAGGAAGCCACAACATTCAATCTTTACGATTATGACGGCGACATCGAGTATTTTGTACGTTTCTATATTACAGGCGACAACGGCATATGCTACTCTCAGCCGTTCGTTATCGACAAAGAAGGCGTTGTCCGTGAAGCTGTCGAAGTCCCCGAAACAAACGACACCTCAACAAAGCTCAGAAAGCTTGTTACCGTTATCGATAAGCTCTTCTTCAAGTACAACATATTTATCAAACTGTTCAAATACTTTGTCCTCGGCTATTGGGACAGCTTTTGCTGAAATTAGCAATTAGCAATTAGCAATGAGCTTCGCAAATGATAATTAAATCATTGAAAAATCAGCTTTTAAGTTTGCGGAGCTTATAAAATCAAGTCCGTAGGAATTCCTTGTTTTCCCTGACCCCCGATACCCGGTCCCCGGCCCCTTATAATGATTTATTGGAGAAAATAAATGCAAAGTTCGTTTTTTGCCCTGTTTTCAAGAATTAAATATATTTCCCGCTGGGCTTTGATGAAAAACACAGAAAGGGAGACCCTAAGCCACCATTCGCTTGAAACCGCCGCTGTGGCACACGCCCTGGCTGTTATCGGCAACAAGCGGCTGGGCAAGAATTATAACGCCGACAGGCTGTGTGTAATGGGTGTCTATCACGATATGCCCGAGATTATAACGGGCGATATGCCGACACCGGTTAAGTATTACAGCCCCGAAATTCGTTCCGCTTATGCCGAGATAGAAAAAAACACCGAGCGTTCTTTGCTCGATGCTCTGCCCGAAGATATGCGTGATGAATACGAGGAGCTTATCTGCCCCGAAAAGGCCGACGCCGAGCTTCACAAGCTTCTGAAAGCCGCCGATAAAATCAGCGCCCTTATAAAGTGCATTGAAGAAACCCGCAGCGGCAACAAGGAGTTTGAAGCGGCATACGTCTCCACTCTTGACGGCATCAAAAAAATGAACTGCCCCGAGGCGGACATCTTCCTCTCCGAATTTATCGCCGCTTACAGTGAGCCTCTTGACAGTCTTACAAAATAAAACCATAAAAACAAGCCCCGTTCGGATTGTCGCAGGTGGATAAGGCAGTATTTTAGATAAGGAATTTGGAGTAGTCCGAAAAGGGCTACTCCTTTTCCATTTGCCGGAGTTAACCGGCGTTTTGCTCGTGCATATCGGCGAGTGTCTGTAATTCCTGCTCCGTCGGTCTTTCAAACAGTCCGACACCGGTAAAGTAGATGTCCACCTTGACATAACAATGACCGTCGTACTTATTGTTGTTGTGAACTTCTATACGCCGAATCATCATATTCACGATTTCAGGCGTCAATTCCCGCATTTCAGAATATTTCCGGAATCCGTTTAGAAGCATCCGTACATCAACGGCTTTCTGCTCAGCATCGGCGAGCTGCTTTTCTGCGTCGGCAACAGATTTTTTCAAGCTGCGCTGTTCCGATTCATAATCAGCCGTCATTGTCATAAAGCGCTCATCTGAAATCATACCACTTACATTCTTCTCGAAAAGACCGGAAATATTGCGGTCAATTTTCTTGATGCGTTTGTTGTCGTTGAGAATATTGGCGATTAGCCAAAATGTGCTCGATAGATGAGTCCTTCCACAGATGCGGCTTAATATGCAGCCGTTCACCTAATACCCACAAGCACACAGCCGCAGCGGAATTCCCCTCCGCTGCGGCTGTAATTATCTCGTTGAATGTCTCTTGATATCCAAGCCGGACTGGAATTGTAATGTATCGTATTATTAATTTACGCTTGGCTTTTATCGCTTACTTTTTTGAAGTATCGCTTGTTTTTTTGCAGTGGTTTTATGATATACTATACACCAATGCATGAGGCTTTGCGTGAAGCTCTTGCAAATTGTCTTATCAATACAGACTATTATGGCTCGAGAGGTGTTGTAATAACACTTCATTCCAACCGCATCACCCTTGCCAACCCGGGCTACAGCCGGGCCGGTAAAATTCAGATGATGCTTGGATGAATATCAGATCCGAGAAATCGTGGACTTATGAAAATGTTTAACCTTATTGATATCGGTGAGCGCGCAGGAAGTGGCATTCCTAAAATTGTAAACATTTGGAGTGATGAAGGACTGAAGGATCCGACTGTGGAAGAGCAGTTTGATCCTGACCGCACGATTTTGACTTTATCGCTTGAAAAAAAACAAGCGATAAAAATGAAAGACGGAAGTTTCAACAAGACCGCGAAATCAATACGAACTCAAGAAAAAATCCTTGACTATCTCAAGGACAACGGTCGTTCCACATGTGCTGATATAGCCGGTTTTATCGGCCTCAGCACTGCAAGGACAAGAGCTATTCTTTCTGAAATGAAAGAGGTTGAGCCTCTTGGTGAGCGGCGCAGCAGAACTTATAGACTAAAATAACCGGCAAATTTATCGCTTGTTTTCTCGATTGAAAAACAAGCGATAAATTTTATGTGTGTGAAATATGATGATGTTACGAGTGACCGCTCTAAAATAAATCAATAAAATGAAATTTATCGTGTAACAAATGCACATGTTTCTTTAGTTTATAGGTGGAGAATCAAAAAAACGGAGGTGACACAAACAATGGACGACAGTAAGATTATCGATTGTTTGCACTTCTGTCTTGACTTCGCACTGATTATGTATGAAACAGGAAGACAAATCGAATGCGCGGATTTATTCAAACAGAAAAAACGCCAGGAAAAGTTTTCAATTTCAGCCTTTCTGAGCGTTTTCCTTTGTCTTTGCGATGCTACGGTTTGATGCGTCTTTAAATTACTTTCTTATGAACCTGTCACATTCCCGAACGGGGTTTTGAAAGATTTGTAAGTTATAAGGATTGTTTTGCCTTTTGCTTTAATTCGTTACGCCCGGCGGCAACGGAATTTACAAGTCGTTCGGCGGTTTCTTTGTTGATAGCATGGGCGGCGGACCACAGAAGGGCAAGAGAGCCGCGCCAGATGGCGAAGAATTTTTCTTTTGTGTCGTTGTCAAGACTTCTCCAGGCGGCGTTTATTCCGCGAAGGGAAGCGACACCGTTCTTTACAAGCCCTGTAAGATCTCTTGAGCCCGATGAACCTAAAAGTGCGGCGGCGACGGCGTTAGCGGTTTCGCTCTGCTCGTCCGATATTCTCAGTATAAGATCGGCAAGACCTCTGTCATTTAATTTTCCGAGGAGCGTAAGCTTTGTTGTGACAATTTCGCCGTCTTTAATCTGCCATGTCGCCAGATCGTGCTGAAGCAGTCCCATAAGACGGCTGCTTTTTATTACAGTGTAGTCGTCATCATGTGCCAGAAGCATTCCGACAAAGGACGACTGCGGAATAATATGGCGGTACTTGGGCAAAAGCTCTCTGTATGCGGGTGTGGCAAACGGACGAAGGTCGTGAAAACCGGGGCCGTCGTTATTAAACAGAAGCTTTATTCTGTCGGCAATCTCGGCCGAGCAGTTAAGCCCGGCGTACAGTGCGACATTGCCGCCCTTTGAGTGACCGCAGATTATAATATCTCCGGTGCGTTTTTCGGACAGCTCTGTCAGATAATCGACAGAGAGCTTGTAGGAGGGGATACTCTTTTTGGTATAGATATCGAGGTCCTCGTTCCAGCCGGCTATTGTGTCGTCCGTGCCTCTGAAAATGACAACATTTGTGCCATCGGGCAGAATAAACGTTGCACAGTCAAACTGCACCGCCGGATGCTCGCCGTAGACATGACGGCAGGCACAGATTTTCATCTCGGCAAAACGGGGATATTTCGCCATGTTCATAAGCTTTACGCTGACGGCTCTGTTTATGACAAGTCCGACGGGTTTATGCTTGTTGCCGTTAAACTCAAAAAGTCTGTTGCAGGCATCGGCAAAATTCATCGGTCCATCGTCGAATGACTCCGACACGACATTTTCAAGGTGCATATAAAACACCTCGCACAGCGCTATATTGTCGGCCTCGCAGAACGGACGCTCGCTGAATGAAACATTGCCGAACTGCTTTAAATATTCATCTGTCCCGGGCATATAATCTCCTCTTTCTGCTAAAAAATAACTAAAATCTTCTTTATATAAAAAATTATTATGTACAGTATAACACAAAGAATTCTAATTGTAAATTCTTTTTTTTCACGAAATTTAACAAAAAAAAGACCGTCGAGTGCGGTCTTTGTCTGTTTAACGAATTATAAAATGCACAGGAGTTCGCAGAGTGAAACTCTTATTCCAAAGCTTTATTGAAGAGGGCAGTGCCGCATTTCCCGGCTGACGCCGCCATGCGGCCGCAGGAGCCGCCTCGCTCGGGCTGAAGCCGGCTCGGCGGCATGGATGCCTTCGCAGGCTTACGCCGCTCGGCATCCGCCCTCCGCTCCCGCCTGCAGGCAGGCTGTCGCTCCGGGCCGTGCGGCTCGCTTCGCTCGCCCACGGCGGGGCTTCGCCCCGCCCCATGCATTATTTCCGCTTCAGCCCCAAAAATGCTATATTCACAAAAAACACCCCTCAACCGCATTCGTCCGCAGGTGAGGGGTATATTTTTTTACACTGTTTTTACTTTATATACGTCTCGGAAACTTCAAGCACAAGATCCGAAACGGGGAAGGACGCGCAGGGGTGTATGCAGTTATACGCCTTGTCATAATAGCGTCTGTCTTCGTCGTTCTCCGCGGGAACATAAACTTCACCGGAGAGGAGCTTTGAACGGCACCAACCGCATTCGCCGCTTCTGCAACGAGAGGGAGCGGCAATACCGGCACGCTCAATTGCCGTCAGAACAGGCTCGTTAGACTTCGCGGGAATTGTCTTCTCGTAGTCGCCTATGCGAACGGTGACATTAAATGTCTTGCCCTTTGCGTCTTTGGGGAAGTCGGCCTTTTTCTCGACCTGCTTTGTAACGCCCAGAAGTTCACGGCGGACAAATTTTGAGTTAATGTTAAGCTTTTTGATTTCGCCGTCTGCAAAACGGTACATAGCCTCGGGTCCGCACATGAATATCGAATAATCTTCGTTTGCGGGGGCATATTTCTTTATAATGTCGGCGTTTATAAAGCCGTGCTCGAAGCCTTCCTTCTCTTCGTCGGAGAGAACATGAACAACCTTAACCCTGTCGCATGCGGCTGCGATTTCGTCAAGCTCTTTCTTGAAGAGTATCGCGTCCTCGTTTCTGCTGCCGAAAATAATCGTGAGATTGAAGTCCTCAATGCCGTCACGGATAGCCGCCGCCATTGAATAGAACGGTGTGATTCCGCTTCCGCCCGCGAGCGCGACAACATTTTTTGCGTCACGAAGCTCTTCATAATAGAAGTTGCCGAGAGGCTCGGATATCTTAAGCTCGTCGCCGACTTTTACGTCGCTGAGCATATATTCCGCCGCGAATTCCTCGGGTGTGCGTCTTACGGTGATTGTGTAAATTCCGTCCTTCGAAAGGGCAGGGGAGGAGCTTATTGAATATGGGCGGGTTGTTATCGACTTGCCGATTTTCATCAGAACGCTTATATACTGACCCGCTCTGAAATACGCCGCTTTGTTGCCCTTGAGTACGAATGTCTTTGCGTCCGCACCCTTGTGGTCGATTATCTCGATAACCTTCATTATCTGATAATCGGGATGAAGGCTCTTTGCAAGCTCATTTATGGGGAATACGGCGGATACGTCCTTTTCGGGAGCCGCTTTTATCGCGTTGCTTTTGTCAAGTACGTGCTTTACGAGCTGCTTTACATCCTTAAAGCCACTGTCGCCTACTGTTACGTTAAGATTCATTTTTACGCCTCCTTCTTGTTAAGCTCTTTAACCGCTGTTTTGGCTATTATGCTGCCGCACATAAGCGTTGAGCTGTATCCGTCGCCGCGTATACTCGATGTGCCTATGGGCTTTAATCCCTTAATGGGGAAGTCGGTGAGCTGGCCTGCGGTTCTTGTGAGCATAGAGTCCCAGTCTGTTGTCATGTAGCCGTAAACACTGCCTTCGGGCGTGCCTAAATATCTTGCGAATGTAAGGGGAGACGCAACCGAAATTTCTTCAATGTAGGGCATAAGATCAATGCCTGTCTTGTCTTTGAAATTGTCGATAATTTTCTTCGCCATCCTGTTTTTGAGCTTGACATAGTTTTCTTCGGAGACATTGTCCCAGTCCTCTGTGCTGCTGAACATCGTAGTAAAGCTGCACATTGCCGTGCCCTTGGGGGATACCTCGGGGTTTGCAATGTTATAGCAGAGGAAGATTGAATAGTTGTTTGTGTCAACGCTCATAAGGCTTTCGTATTCCTTTACGGAATCCGCGGAGCCTGCCAGGAATATGCTGTAATCCTTGATGCCGAGCTCTTCTGCCGTTTTGTTGAGACCGAGATAGACGGTGAACATACGGCCGCCGAACTGACGTTTTCTTGCGGCGGACATCTTCTTTTCTCTTTTGGGAACAAGATTTTTGTCCATCATTTTGCCGTAGATTATATCGGGGTTAATGTTCGCGAATACCATATCGGCGAGAATTTCCTCACCGGAATTTGTGATGATGCCGCAGCAGACATCGCCGTCAAATACAAAGCTTTCGGCTCTGCAGTTAAAGCGGACATCGCCGCCCAGCTCTCTTATACGCTCAACAAGACCGTTTGAAATCTCGTGCGATGTATGCGTGGGAATATACGCGCCTCTTGCGACATAGTTGTGAACCATTGCCGCATAGTGGAAGAATGAAAGGTGCTTCATGTCGACACCGAGATATGACCAGTAAACCGCAAGAATATCCTTACATTTCTGCGGAAGCGAGAGAGCGTTGAAAACATCCTCGGTCGAGTATGCCGCAGTCTTGAAAACATCGGGATACTCTTTTATAAGTGTTTTGATAGACAGCTTGGGGTCGTCGAGATATTCAATGCACTTTCTTATTTCGTCAAGAAGATTAAAGAATTTTGTCATGGCGGGACGGCTGCCGGGCACATACTCTTCTGTTTTGTCAATGAAATTCTGTACGCCTGTGGGCAGAGTGACATCCATGGGCGTGCCGTCGGAGTATGTTGAAATACATCTGAAGCAGTCATCAACTCTCTTCCACTCAACCTTTACGCCGAAGCGGTCAAGCAGATTTCTGACTTCGCCGGGGTCGTTTTCGGGACCTATGCCGCACAGCTCGTGAAGCGAAGGCTCAAATTCAAAACGGCCTCTGCAGAAGCTTGTGGCACAGCCGCCGGGCAGATTGTGTTTTTCGATAATCAGTGTTTTTTTGCCTGCCATAAGGCACTCAAGTGCGGCAGACAGACCGGCAAGACCGGCACCGACAACGATAACGTCATATTTTTTCATATAACACCTCGTGTGATGAAAAAAGTAGTAGTTTTTATGTTCCTCTCCAAGAACTTTTATCGTGAATATTTTAACATATACAAAAGAATTGTCAATTAAAAAAGTGTTAATTGCTTTTTTTGAGACAGTTAAAAAAACTTTCATGTCGATTAGTGTTAAAAATGCGAAATTATTCATGTAAAAATACACGAATATTTTGTCGAAAAATACACTAAATGACACGAATGTTATTTTGACACAAAAAATCAGCCGCGGGAGATTCTGTCACATCCCTGCCCGCGGCTGACTTTTATTCTGTTTTTTCCGACTTCGTTCAGCTTTGTGCGTTCGGAGGGGTAATGCCGAACTTCAAAGTGCCGTTTTCGGTTGTAACGGTAATAACGGAGTCGGGTTCCGGATTCTCGGCGATAATAAGCTTTGCCGAATCGGTTTCGAGTGTCTTCTGGATATATCTTCTGAGCGGTCTCGCACCGTACATCGGATCGTAGCCTCTGTCGGCAAGCATCGTGATTGCATCATCCGATACATTCACGCTGAGACGTCTGTCGCCGAGTCTCTTGTTAATGTCCGCTATGATAAGACGCGCGATGCCTGTCACGTTCTCTTTTGACAGGGGCTTAAACACGACAGTCTCATCAAGTCTGTTGAGAAATTCCGGTCTGAAGGAGCGGCGGAGAAGGTCCTGAACCTGAGACAGTGCCTCATCGGTTATTGTTCCGTCGTCCTTTATGTTCTCAAGTATAATGTCGCTTCCTAAATTGGACGTTAAAATTATGATGGTATTTTTAAAATCTACGGTTCTGCCCTGTGAATCGGTAATTCTGCCGTCGTCAAGCACCTGAAGAAGTATGTTGAATACATCGGGGTGCGCTTTTTCTATCTCATCGAACAGAACAACACAGTACGGTTTTCTGCGAACCGCTTCGGTCAGCTGTCCGCCCTCGTCATAGCCGACGTATCCGGGAGGCGCTCCGATAAGACGTGACACCGAGTATTTTTCCATGTATTCGCTCATGTCGATACGGACCATGGCTTTTTCGTTGTCGAACAGTGCCTCGGCAAGAGCCTTTGCAAGCTCTGTTTTGCCGACACCCGTGGGGCCCATAAACAGGAATGAACCTATCGGCTTGTTGGGGTCCGCAATGCCGGCACGAGAACGCAGAATCGCGTCGCATACTCTTTTTACGGCGTCGTCCTGACCTATGACACGCTTGTGCAGAATTTTGTCAAGCTCCAGAAGCTTGCTTCTCTCGCTCTCGGCAAGCTTTGAAACGGGAATACCTGTGTGACGGGAGACAATTCTCGCTATTTCTTCTTCCGTGACCTGACTTCTTAAGAAGCGGTTTTCGTCGCCCTGTTCGCCGTTCTCGGCTTCCTGAAGCTGTTTTCTGATTGCGGGGATTTTGCCGTATTTCAGCTCTGCGGCCTTCTGCAGATCATATGAGCTTTCCGCTCTCTCCATTTCGGCGGTAAGGCGGTCAAGCTCTTCTCTTAATTTGCTTGTCTTGCCGATGTTCTCTTTTTCCTGCTCCCATACGGCTTTCATCTCGCCGTATTTTGTGCGAAGCTCAGAAAGCTCCTTGCGGATTTCGTCAAGATGCTCAATGCTTATCTTGTCGGTCTCTTTGCTCAGTGCCTGCTCTTCTATTTCGAGCTGCATGATTTTGTGCGAGATTTCGTCAAGCTCGGTCGGCTGTGAATTCATCTCGGTTTTTATAAGTGCGCACGCTTCATCCACAAGGTCAATCGCCTTATCGGGAAGAAAACGGTCGGTTATGTATCTGTTTGAAAGCGTTGCGGCGGCGATAAAGGCGTTGTCCTGAATTTTTACGCCGTGATAGACTTCATAACGCTCTTTAAGGCCTCTTAAAATGGTTATCGTGTCGGCGACACTCGGCTCGTCAATCATGACGGACTGAAAACGCCTTGCGAGAGCCGCATCCTTTTCAATGTATTGACGGTATTCGTTAAGTGTAGTCGCGCCTATGCAGTGAAGCTCGCCCCTTGCAAGCATGGGTTTTAATATGTTGCCGGCATCCATTGCGCCGTCCGTCTTGCCCGCGCCGACGATTAAATGAAGCTCATCTATAAAGAGGATTATGTCGCCGTCTGATTTCTGCACCTCGGCGAGAACGGCCTTCAGCCTCTCTTCAAATTCGCCTCTGTACTTCGCGCCCGCAACAAGGGAGCCCATATCGAGTGAAAATACGGTTTTGTCCTTAAGATTTTCGGGAACATCGCCCTTTACTATTCTCTGTGCAAGCCCCTCGGCAACGGCTGTTTTGCCGACACCGGGTTCACCGATAAGGCACGGATTGTTCTTTGTCTTACGGGACAGAATCTGAATGACGCTTCTTATCTCATCGTCTCTGCCGATAACGGGGTCAAGCTTTCTTGAACGTGCGGCTTCGGTCAGGTCTCTGCCGTATTTTTTCAGTACATTATATGTAGACTCGGGGTCGTCGGTATTGGCGTTTGAAGCACCGCGGATGCTCTTTAATGCTTCACGGAAGCTCTTTTCGTCAACTCCGGCACTCGTGAGAATGTTTTTCACGGTTTTTGAGGGCTTTTTGATAATGCCGAGCATAATGTGCTCGACGGATATATATTGATCGTTCATGTCCTGCGCCGCTTTTTCGGCATAAGCCATTGCATTGGCGAGGTCTTCGCTCATATACAGCTCTCCGCCCTGAACCTTAGGCAAGGCTTTTACTGCGGAATTGAACATGGACGAAAGTGTATTTGCGTTTGCGCCGGTCTTGTTTATTACGGTTGAAATAAGACCGGAATCCTGTCTTAACAGGGCGAGTGCCATATGCTCCTGCGTCAGCTCCTGGTTGTCGTTGTTTCGTGCCAGGTTCTGTGCGGCGTTTATGGCGTCTATGCTTTTCTGAGTGTAGTTCTGGGTATTCATAAATATATCACACCTTTCATGTTGTTATAGCAGGTGACAGAGGAAGGGACCGGGGGTCAGGGGCCGGGGGTCGGGGATAGTGTGGAGTTTGGAGTGTGGAGTTTTTTTCTTTTGCGAAGCTTCATTGCTGATTGTTCATTTTTAATAAGACTTGGGGTCGGGGATAGTGTGGAGTTTGGAGTGTGGAGAGTGGAGTTTTTCTTTTGCGAAGCTTCATTGCTCATTGCTAATTGCTCATTGCTCATTTTTTAATAAGGCCCGTGGCAGGGGGAGTGTCGCGGGCCTTACGGGCTTAATCGATTATTCGATTGTCAGCTTTCTTGTTGAAGGCTCAAGCGGTTTCTTTGAGGGAAGGGTGAGTGTAAGAACACCGTTGTCGAACTTTGCGGAAATGTTGGCTGAGTCAACACCCGAGATGTCGAACGAACGCTGATATGCGCCGTAGGAACGTTCGCAGCGGATGAAGTTCTTCTTCTCCTCCTTGTCTTCGTGAAGTGAATGGCGAACCGCCTTGACGGTAAGGTAATCGCCGTCGATGTCGATTGAAATGTCATCCTTTGAGAAGCCCGGGAGATCGGTCTCCATTATGAAGTTGTCGCCGTCCTTGCGAATATCGGTGCTGAAGAGCTCGGTAGCCGAGCTGCCGAAGAAGGGGCTGAGTGCTCCGAAGAGCGATCTGCTGAAGTCATCTTCTGAAGTAAAGGGGTTGTAGTTGTTGTAATGATTCTTTGTGTGGTTCATCGGTAAAATTTCAAACATGATAAATTCCTCCAATTTGACTTTTGTATTTTTGCCCGCCGATTGTAATCGGTTTCGTTGAAATCTTTTCTGCAAACCTTCTTTTCTGTTTGCAAGTATAAAATAACACTATGTTATTGCAATGAGATGTTCTCTTAATGAACAAATTGTAAATATTAGCAGTCTTGCAGATAGAGTGCTAAAAAATAAGGAGGGAGTGGCCTGTGGTCGGTATCCGGTGTCTGCTCCTTGCTCCTTGCTAACTTTAAAAGAACCGTACACCCCAAGGCATACAGTTCTCATAAAACTTATATATTCAGATAAATTACACAGTCGCGTCAGCATATAATCCAAAACGCTTCAGCGTTTTCCTTGCTCACCGGCCACCGGATACTGACCGCTGACCCCTGGCCACTCATTGCTCACTGCTCCATGCTAACTTCTTCATCGCCTTCGTAAACGTACACGCAAACAATATTGCCGTAAACGTAATCGCAATCACGTCCGCCACAGGCTCCGCCGTATACACCGCCATTGTCTTATCCGCCATTATATGCGGCATTATGTAAATAAGCGGGATAAGCAAAACAAACTTTCTGACAACCGCGACTATAACCGAGCACAGCGCATTGCCGATTGACACAAACGCCATCTGGCACGACATCTGCACGCCGAAAATGCACAGCACCGCACAGTATACTCTCAGTGCCGTGGAGGTAAATTCGATAAGCGCCGCATCCGATGAAAATACCCTTGCGAAAACACCCGGGAACAGCATTATAAGTGCCCACAGTGTCGTTGAGTAGACCATACATACTTTTAATAACAATTTATATGTGCTCTTTACTCTGTCCGCTTTTCTCGCACCGTAGTTAAAGCTCAGAATAGGCTGCGCACCCTGCGACACACCCGACAGCGGCAGCATCGCAAACTGCATTACACTTGTAAGTATCGTCATTGCGCCGACCGCAATATCGCCGCCGTATTTTAATAAAGATGAATTGAAGCACATTGATATTATGCTCTCGCTCGACTGCATCACAAACGTCGACACGCCGAGTGCCACGCACGGCAGTATAAGCTTTGCCCCCGGGAAAAAATTCTTTGCCCTGAGCTTCAGTATCGTATTGTTTCCGCACAGATACGCCGTTGCCCATACGCATGAAATCGCCTGAGATATAACCGTCGCAAGTGCCGCACCCTTTACACCCATATCGAACACGAATATAAATACCGGGTCAAGAATAATGTTCGCCGCCGCTCCGATAAGCACCGTAAGCATTGAAATTTTCGTTTTTCCCTGCGCCGAGATAAATGCGTTCATACCCAGGGCCAGCTGAACGAATATTGTGCCGAGAGTGTAAATCCGCATGTAGTCAACGGCAAATTCAATCGTCTGTTCACTTGCGCCGAACAGCAGAAGAAGCTCCCGTCCCCATACGCCGAATATTACCGTCAGAATAACCGAAATGAAAATCTGCATCATGAAACAGCCGCCCAAAAGCTTTTCGGCATTTTCGAAATCGCCCTTGCCCATGCTGATAGACGCCTTCGGCGCGCCGCCCGATGTGACAAACGCCGCAAACGCCGAGATAATCATGATAATCGGCAGACAGACACCGACACCGGTTAACGCCAAGGCGCTGTCTTCGGGCATATGGCCTATGTACACACGGTCGACTATGTTATAGAGCATATTTACTATCTGTGCCGCAACCGTAGGCAGTGACAGCTTGAACAGAAGCTTGCCGACAGGCTCCGTACCCAGAAATGTCTTATCGTTTGTCATTTGTTATTCCCCTTCTGAATTTTGTCTATGTTGTCGGAAACCGTCTTGAATGCATCCTTTATAATCTGAATTTCCGTTGCGGTAAGTCCGCTCGACAGCCTTGCCGCGAAATCGTGCTGCAGCAGCCGCCCCTGCTCGATTATCGGCTGTGCCTTGTCTGTAAGTGTCAGTATGATTTTTCGCCTGTCGTCGGGCTTTGCCGCCCGGGAGATATATCCTGCCGTCGCCAGCTTATCGACATACAACGATACAATTCCGGGCTTCAGCCCTCTTAATTCGCATATGTCGCCTGCCGATGTATTGTCGGGGTTGTTCGCAAGAAAAAGCAGTATATCCAGCTCATTCTGATTAAGACTGTATTCTTCGCACAGGGGCCTGAGTATACTCTCATACGCCGACCGTGCTTTTCTCGAAAAAGCCGAAACATAAGAAGCATTCAGCATATCGGTTCTCCTATTTTTCAAAATTAGACTGTTCAATCTTGAACTATTATAATATCCCCGTTCCTATTTGTCAATCATGAATTATAAACAGTTTTCCAAAATCACAACATAACCGTAAAATTGATACTTAACTGCGAAAAAATCATAAAATTACATATTTTTCTTGACTTAAAAATCAAAACAGGTAAAATAAAAGTGAGGTGACTTCAATGAAACGCAAAATAGAAAATAAACTTATCGAATGGAAAAACAAAACATCTTATCGAAAGCCGCTTATCTTAAACGGTGCCCGCCAGGTGGGAAAAACGTATATTCTGTGTGAATTCGGCAGACGGTTTTTTAAAAATACAGTATATGTAAATCTTGAACAGAACCTTGCTGTGGCTTCTTTTTTCGGTGACAATATTGATCCGAAAAGAATAATTACATATCTTGAAGCCTCATGCGGTGAACGGATAATTCCCGGTGAGACACTCATTATTCTCGATGAAATTCAGTCGTGTGAGCGTGCGCTTACATCGCTTAAATATTTTTGTGAGGAAGCACCCGAGTATCATATTGCAGCCGCGGGAAGTCTTTTGGGCGTTGCGATAAACAGAAAAAAATATTCCTTCCCCGTTGGTAAGGTTGAAACACTGACGCTTTATCCGATGGATTTTGAGGAATTTCTGTGGGCACGGGAAAAGCAGCTTCTGTCCGAGCAAATCCGTGAGGCGTTTATGAATAAAAGCCCCTTGCCCGAGGAGCTTCATATGCAGGGCATATCACTTTATCGTGAATATCTCTTAATCGGCGGAATGCCCGCTTGCGTAAATGCCTTTCTTAAGAATAACAGCTTTCTTGACGTGTCTCTTGTGCAGTCCGAGATATGCGATAACTATATCGCAGACATGGCAAAATATGCCGATAACAGTGAGAGTGTGAAAATCAGAGCATGCTACAATTCAATCCCCGCACAGCTTGCGAAGGATAATCGTAAATTTCAATATAAGGTCGTGCAGCGCGGAGGAAGCTCCGCTCTTTTCGGTACATCAATCGAGTGGCTTAATTTTGCCGGCGTTGTGCTTGAATGCAAAAAAACGGAACAGGGCAGAGAACCGATATCCGTTTACGCCGATCTGTCTTCTTTTAAATTGTATATGGGCGATGTCGGTTTGCTTGTCAATAAATCCGGAATATCAAAACAGACAATATTGACAGGGGAGAGCAATACATTTATGGGAGCGGTAACCGAAAACTATGTCGCCGAGCAGCTTACCGCAAACGGATATGATTTATATTATTGGGAGAGTAAAAATTCCGCCGAGCTTGATTTTGTTCTGCAGAAAGAAAATCACATTGTCGCAATTGAAGTAAAAAAAGGCGAGCATGTAAAATCCAGAAGCCTGAGTGTATTTCGCGGACTTTATAATCCCGATTATTCAATCCGCATATCCTCTAAAAACTTCGGTGAAAAAGACGGTCTTATATCTATTCCTCTTTATGCCGTATTCTGCCTTTGACCGAAAATTATTTGTCGAATACCGAGCACGGATATGCCGAAAATCGGTAAACGGCAAATTTTTTTAAATTATTTTTATCGTAAATTGCAATAGCAACCTGCAATATTTTTTCTACAAGTGATGCTTCCTGTGACGCGTTTAGTTCTTCCGGAGGGAGGGGCGTAGCCCCGACCGGAGGAAGA
>CAVFUV010000017.1:0-17399 GCA_963625735.1 bacterium | reverse complement strand
TGTTCATCTGCATGAATTGCCGCACGGCATATATGAAATCCTCTCGCTCCTTTTGGCTTTTGCCCGATTCGGAAAGTCTTTTGCGAAGCTCGGTAATCTTGCTCTTGAGCTCTAAACGATCAACCTCGTACTTGTGCGACAGCTGCATTCTCAACGAGATGTACGCAAGGGACATTTCCAAGAAGATTCGCTCATCTCATCGTTTGAGGGGTAACATGGGCGAACCGCTGTCACAGCCACCATATGGTTATATGAAAAGCCCTGAAAACAAGAAAAAGTGGATTATTGATCCCGAAGCGGCTGATGTTGTCCGAGATATCTTCAAGATGTGTCTTGACGGTAAGGGGAACGAAACAATCGCCCGACTTTTGCAGGAACGGCAAGTGCTTATTCCAATGGCGTACTGGCAGAGTAAGGGACTGCCGAGAGGTGGTAAGAAAACACAGCCGAATCCGTACAAATGGTGCAAAACCACGGTTCAGAAAATTCTCGCTCAGCAGGAATACTGTGGTGATGTCATCAACTTCAAGACTTATTCAAAATCCTTCAAAAACAAGTGCAGATTTGAAAACGACCGTGAAAACCGGGTCATCTTCAAAAATGTTCATGAGCCGATTATCTCAAGAGAGGATTTTGAAAAAGTGCAGGAGCTCATAGTCAAGACAAAGCGCCGTGTGCCCAAGCCGCATAACGGTGAGAAAAGCATCTTCTGCGATCTGCTGTACTGCGGAGATTGCCACAAGAAGCTTCGCTACCATACGAACACAATCAACAAAGATATTCACTTCTTTGTGTGCTCCAACAACAAGGTGGACTATCGCGGCAGCTGCTCCGGAAGACATTATGTCCGTGCGGATGCCGTTGAGCAAGTCGTTATGCTCGAGCTTCGGCGTATGGCTGAGTTTCTGCGTGATGATGAGGAAGCCTTTGCCGAGATACTTGCTCAGAAGAGCGATAAGGAGCTTTTGAAGGAACAGAGGCACTGCGAGGATGAGCTTCAAAAGGCAGTCATGCACAACGACACGGTGTCGAAACTCTACGAAAAGCTCTATGAGGATAACGCAACCGGCAAAGTCAGTGATGAATGGTTCATGCAGTTGTCCCGTAAGTATGAGGTCGAGCGTTTAGAACTCAAAAAACAAAATTACCGAGCTTCGTAAAAGACTTTCCGAATCGGGCAAAAGTCAAAAGGAGCGAGAGGATTTCATATATGCCGTGCGGCAATTCATGCAGATGAACAGTCTGACCGCGCCACTGCTCAGGGAGCTTATAGACCACATTGATGTATTTGAGACGGAAGGCACGGGCAAAAACCGCACACAGCGGATTGTCATCTACTACCGCTTCGTCGGCTATGTGGAAATACCCGATACTCCGTGCAAACCTCACTACAAAGCAGACACCCGACAAGGCGTCGCCGTGGAATACCTCACCGAGCCGAAAACAGCATAAAACAAAAGAGCAGGCCGCACACCTGCTCATACATAAAACCGTATCATATAGAAAAAATCGAGTATTCATAGGTCAAATCCCTTAAGAATACTCGATATGGTCGGAGTGGCGAGACTCGAACTCACGGCATCCTGCTCCCAAAGCAGGCGCGCTACCAACTGCGCTACACCCCGAAAACTATAATATTAAGATTATCTGCTACACTGATTGAAAGCTGCTGAAATAGCCAACAAGGCAGTTGTCCGCGCTGCTCCCTCAAAAACATAGTCGTCTCGCTCGCTTGGAGCGCGTCGCGATACTCCTTGTTTTTTCATCTCAGAGCTTTGCCTTCATCGTCCACCGGACGCGGCAAATCTCTTCGCCCCACTGCACTACACCCCGATTATTCAATTGGCAATTAGCAATGTGCAATTAGCAATGAATGTTAATGCTTCGCTCAACTGCGTTTATACCGCAAAAGAATATTTTTACGATTTTGCAACGGGAGTTAATATATCATATTTTTTTGTTTTTGTCAACCTTTCGGAAACGGGATTTGCGGGAAGGGCGGCTGTAATTTATTGTGAAAATTATCAAAATATATCTTTTATTGCCGTTATTAGTATGGTATAATCAACAAAAAGCAGAGTTTGCCCCACACAGGAGGAGAAGATTTTGAATTTGATACCCGATATTTCCGTCGATACCGGAAATTATTTCTGCACATGGGATTCGCAGTGCGACGAGATGCACAGCCGCTTCCCGAATGACGCATATCTGCCGGCACGTGATGCCATGAATGACGATTTTCTTTTCGGCAAAAACGGTCTGTTTAAGAGCTTTGACGGCGTGAGAAGCGATTTAATCGCACTGCTTGACGACGGCTGGGATGTTCCGTACGGCACGAGAGATTCTCATCTGTTCGGCCTGCTGGAGGTCGACAGGGAGCGTTTTCCGGCTCTTGCGGATTTGTCCCCTGCCGACAGGCTTAAAGAGCTTGCGAAAAAAGTCCGTGAGCTCGGCTACAAAGGCTTGGGGCTGTGGGTCCCGACGCAGGTGCCGACCGTTATTGACGGCAAAAGGGTCGAATATACCACCGAAGAGGAGCGTGCCTTTTGGGAGGAGCGTGCGAAGTGGTGCAATGAAGCCGATATCGTTTACATAAAAGCCGACTGGGGCGATCATCAGGGCGACGCCGAATACTGCAAAATGATGACCGAGTGCTTTAGAAAATACGCTCCCGACACCAAAATCGAGCACGGGCTTGTCGGCCGTCCGCTTTTTGAAGAACCCGAAAAGGGATATAAAGCGTCCGATAAAACAAAAAATTATCTTCGTGCGGTTCTGCCGTACTGTGACTGCCTCAGAACCTATGACGTTGTGCATGAAATAAAATACGCCTCCACCGTTGACCGCACGGCAATCTGTCTTGAGGCGGCAAAGGAAACTGAGGGCGAATGTGCCGTTCTGAATATCGAGGACACCGCTTTAATAGGTGCGGCGCTCGGCTGCTCGATAGGCGTTATGCGTCATGAGTTTGAAAAAATAAGAAAGTATGTAACACTGCCGCCGAGGCTTGTCACGGAGTCCGTCTGTGCTTTACGCTGGCAGAGAATCGCTCCGCCGTTTGCCGCAAATATCGGCGAAACGCATATTTCAACAGAACGCATGAAGGACATATGGCACTGTCCGAAAAGGGCGGACAATCTGTGGCCCAATGTCCCGGAAGGGGATTATTATGTAAGCGCACCTGCCGCTATTTCGAGGAATATGCCGCTCCCTGCAGTGCTTGCGGACGGCGAAAAACCGTATGTTCTGTGCAGTGTTCATCCCGAAAACAAGGCGCTGTGCGTTGCGGCGACACCGAGAACCTTCGGCGAAAACATAGACGTGACACCGCAGGCGAACATCAGAGTAAAGGGCGAGGATATCACCGCTCCCGTGGGGCTTTTCGGCACGTTTAAGTCGGTCACGGTCGAATACCCCGAGATGCTTGACGGCAAAAGGATTTATGCGCAGAATATGCTTGCGGACAGTGCGGTTGATGTTACGCCGCTTGTTACCGCCGACGGCAATACACTTATAATCCCGGGCAGAATAATGACGGAATTAAAGCTCCCCGAATCACCGGAGAGAGAAATACCCGCCGTTGTTATACAGATAAAATAAACTCGAAAAGAGGAGAAGAAAATGAAAACATCGGAAATCAACATCCGCGACCCGTTTGTTGTTCACGAAAACGGAAAATACTATCTTTACGGCACAAGAGCGGCAAATTTCGGCAAAAATACAGCCGGCTTTGACGTGTATGTGTCGGAAGACCTCGAGAACTGGAGCGACCCCGTAAACTGCTTCGATTCCGAAAAAAACGGCATGAACAGAGACGTAAACTGGGCGCCCGAGGTGCATAAGTACAAGGGCAGATATTACCTGTTCGCGACATTTACGAAAGAGAATAATTTAAGAGGCACATATTCGCTTGTGTCCGACTCGCCGCTCGGTCCGTTTGTTCCGCACAGTGACGGCGCGCTCACGCCCTTTGAGTGGGAGTGCCTTGACGGAACGCTGTATGTTTCGAAGGCGGGCAAGCCGTATCTTGTGTTCTGCCATGAGCATACGCAGATAATTGACGGCACAATCTGCTTTATGCCGCTTAATGACGATTTAAGCAGAGCCACAGGCGAGCCGACGCTGATTTTCGCGGGCTCAGAGCCGTATTACATCAATGACGCAGGCTGGGACGGTCACTATATCACAGACGGCCCGTATATGTTCCGCACGAAAAACGGCACGCTTCTTATGCTGTGGTCAACGTCCGTTAACGGGAACTATGCCGAGTGCATCGCGCGTTCGGATAACGGCGAAATAGACGGAAAATTTGAGCATCTTGACCCCATCATCACCGACGACGGCGGCCACGGAATGATTTTCAGAACGGATGACCGACTGATGCTGACGTTCCACGCTCCGAATAAGAGCCTGAAAGAAAGACCGGTGTTCAGGGAGATTGAAGATGCGGGGGACTGTGTTGCGATTCGCAGTTAGCAAGGAGTGGCCAGTGGCCAGTATCCGGTGACCAGTGTCGCAGACAAAAATCATCCGGTGAATGATTTTTGGCGTAGCGACTAATGAGGACCGGCGGCAGCGGTCCGACAATCCTAAGCTAACAGACAAAAATCATCCGGTGAATGATTTTTGCCTGCGACATTGCTAATTACTAACTGCTAATTGTTTTGCGAAGCCATACAATCCAAGTCCGCAAGACTTCCTTGTTCACTGGATACCGGATACTGGTCACTGGCCACTAATTGCTAACTGCTAATTACTCATCGCTAATTGAATTACAGCTTTTCGTTCTTTATTACAATCGCCTTGCCCGGGGCTACGTCAAGGGTAATTTTGCCGTCGGTGATTTTTGCGTCGCCGAGGGGAACATTTCCGTCGGGGGTGATTTCGTAGAGCCTGGTATCGGCAAATTTCGCGTCGGGTATAGCCCACTCGCCGTTTTTGCCGTTTTTGGAGTACGCGATAAATGTGGTGCACTCCTTGTCAAGCGGCAGCAGAACATCGTCGCCGTTCTTGAGGTCAATGCCGTTCTTTGTAATTCTGCCCTCTTTGCCGTAGCTTACGACCTTGTCGGAGAAATACGCCGTTATTGTGTCCGGCTCCTCTGTGGCATTCAGTCTGTCGAGGCGGTTGAGATAGAAGTACGGCAGCTGCAATGTGCAGAACTGATATACAAATTCATCTGCCCAGTCCTTGGGGTCGATGCCTCTTTCACGCCAGATATCTTCACCGTGCATTGAACCGTAGTACGCGGCAAGCTCTCTGCCGTACATATGACCGCTGAACTCCTTGGGCGAAACGCGAAGGCAGTCGTCGGGTGTCATGCCGCTCATCCACCACACGGCGGGTATTCTGCCGAGGCAGCGGATTGGAGCTTCCTTGAATGTGCTGTCGGGGAGCTTAATTCCCGTCTGCGCGTAAAATTCACGGATGGGATGCTCGGGGCTGTCGGCACGCCACTCAAGCTCACGGTATGTATACTCGGATGTAACGTCAATGCCGAGGGACGATATATAATCGAGCATCTTGTTTCTCGCTTCGTCCTCGTCCTCAACGCTTGTGTAGGGGTTAAGGCTCTGCGCTATGCAGAAGTTGTCAAGGTGAACCGTGCCTGCCTCTCGGACCGGGGTTGCCTCGCAGAATCTGTCCCAGTATTTTTTGAACAGTCCGCTCTCGTAGTAGCCCTTGTAGGAGATTTTGTATGCGTCACGGTTGTTGAAATGCTCTATAACGCCCGGGGTGCCGTCCTTGTTCTTTGCGACGGCGTTTGCGGCGACAAGATCGGGGAAGCACGGTGTCTGCGAATAGGTGTCCGCCAGGTTGCCGTGGAAGCTTATGACGGTGTTGTACTTTTTCGCTTCGTTAAACAGCCAATAAAGGCTCTCTTTTGACGTCTCGTCGCAGTCACGCTTGAGAAATTCGTTATAGACTTCCATTTCGGGGTAGCAGTCGTCATGACCGAGGCCCTGCCAGCCGACAAGATAGAGTATTTTCTTTATACCCTGCGTCATTCTGTCGACGGTCTTTACGATCTCTAAAGTCTGTTCGAAATTAATGTAGACCTTGCTGCAGTTGTGCTCGAAATCGGGCTCGGCAAGGAATATTTTCATCCAAAGGGTCTGGCTGTAATCATAGTTCCATTTCATTTTTTCTACCTCTTTTTTTGTCTCTTTAATTTAACTTCATCCCGGATGTTAACTTATGTGAAAAGCGTGGAGTAATTAAGAATTAACAATTAACAATTAACAATGTCGGAAGTCCTGCGGACTTGGATTATATAGCTTCGCGGGATTATCAGTTATCAAAACAGGCGGAGCTTTTATAGTCCAAGCAAGCAGGATGCAAACTTTGTTTTCGTTTAGGTTGCGAATGATAATTATTTAATGTGTTAATCTTTTTACACAAATTTCGTGAGAGAATTATTCGGCTGTCGGCTCGGAATCGGGCTCGGAGGAGGCTTGTTCGGCTTCTCTTGTTGCCGCGCGCTCGTCGAGCATTTCCTGCGAATTTACGGGGATGGAGTTCTTAATCTCGGGCGCGTCCATAAATGTAAGTCCGCCCTCGTACTCCGCCGGGTAATAGCCTTCGTTTGCCAGCTTTTCACGCTGCTTGAGCACTTCCATGACATAGTCGTGCTGTTTGTTGTTGTAGTCCCAGAACAGATACGGGAATATCATAAGCACGTGGCCGATAAGGTCAATCGCAATCGGCACGGCGATTATGCCGAAACGTGTCGAATCGATAAACAGAACATCCCAGTTTGTGTTGAAGCCGTTCTTGAGAACGATAAGGGGGATAAGAAGGCTGACAAGTGTTGTGATGGGGTCTATAAGCCATGTGAAAACGCCTGCGGAGGACTGAAGTCTTTCGCCTGAAATATACATCTGATAGTCGTCAAGTCTTATGCCCATATCGGAGCTTGCAACGTCACATACGGAGCAGAGAACCACGCAGAAGAACTCGGCGGCGAAAATCGCGATACCGCACAGCGTCTGTCTGTCTCTGAAGAAGAATACGGCGCCTATGCAGACAACGCATCTCAGAATTTCGCAGAACTGTTTGAAAATACGCAGTGTTCTGAACGAAAATCTCTTGATGAAATACGGTGCCAGAAAGCTTGTCGGTGTGGAACGTGCCGTATACAGCAGCTTTAACAGTCCGTAGAGAATACCCTGTGTATACAGACGCATTGAATAGAAGAACATAATGTTGGTCATCGTCAGTGCGCCGTTGCCGAGTGAGTCGATAAGGGACGAGAGCATATTAAGCCAGCGGTATTTGTTTTTGAGAACCTGAGAAACGCCGTACCAGAATGAAACCTTCTGTTTTTTCTCAAGCGGCGGCTGAGGTATTCTCTCTTTGATTCCTCTTGTGGCAAGAAGCGTAAGTCCGCCGAGCACAAGGAAAACGCCGGGCATAACATATCTGTAAAGACGGATATCGTCAAAAGCGATACCGATAAGCGGAATGATAAAATCGAAAATATTTTTGAGCAGGTGCGAGATTTTTACGGGCCATGTTCTTACCCACAGACGCTCCTGAACGTTGGGGCTGATGGTCTGTGTGCAGCTTTCGACAACATTTGAGAAGTCGAACATCGTATAAAGGCTGAAGAGCAGATTCGCAATCCAGAGTCTCTGGTACACGTCGGGCATCTGAGCTTCGGAAATGGGAGCCCAGCCTATCGCTACCATTACAAGGAACTTCTGGAAGTAGTTCGCGAAAAGCTTATACTTGTATCTGCCGTATTTCGGAACAAGCTTTTTCTGCCATATTATGCTTCTGAATCCGTCGTATGCGTTGACAAAGAGCTGTACGCCGATAACCTTGAAGAACGCCATGGCGTTTATGCCGGACAGGGAATCGAGCTTTGTCACAAGAATATCGGGCATAACCTTCGATGCGTCAAATATGAGCAGAAGCAGTCCGGCGGCGGCAATTGAGCCGTATGTTATCATATATTTTTTCTCGGTCTTTTTGTCGAGGATGCCGAGGTTGTCGTTAACAACCCAGCCGAGAATATTCCATACATACTTAAACGGAAGCCCCAGAAGAGTGATAATCGAGAACGAGAGGTACGGCAGCTTGTAGTGATACATTATAAGGTAGCACGAAGCCGCGAATGAGAGGTATCCGAGCGGTGCCTGAACACCGTAGTTCATACCTACGCCCAACAGAATGCTCAGATATTCTTTATACGGAACATATTTTCCGTGTTCGGCATCGGGTACGGACCAGTGTTTTTTTACGTCCGCAAAAAATCCGGGCTTGCCTGATTTATCTTTTTTTGCCATTTTAACCGTTCCTCCTTTCCGCTCCGTAAACGGCATCTATTGTGCCGAACGATCTTTCGTCCTTATTCGGAAGCCAGCTTTCGCCTGTCTTTACGGCATCTTCATCCGCGGCGCCCATATAAACGGCATCAAGGCCGAAGTCGCCGAAGAAAGCGTGGTGTCCTATTTCCGTAACGGAAGCCGGAACAAACATATATTCGAGGCATTCGCAATATGAAAATCCGTCTGAGCTTATTGTTTCGAGTCCGTCGGGCAGTGTCACGTTTTTAAGCGCCTTGCATTTGAAGAATGCCATCTGACCTATTGTCTTGACTCCCGCGGGAATGTCTACGCTGACAAGCTGTTCGCAGTAGTTAAAGCAGTAGGGTGCGATTGTTGTTACAGTGTCGGGTATGGTGTAATTTGCGCCCGTCTCGCTTATCGCTTTTTTGATTTCGTCCGTATATTTTTCGGAGTCTGTCGGGAAGAGCGGATTCATCTTTTCAAGAAAAGCGGCACAGTCCTCTTCACACGTGGGAGCGGTAAGCCCCATTTTGAGTGCGGTGCGGTATTCGCTGTTCTTTATCGGGTGCATGATTATTTCCGTCATATCCTTTGTGTAGAGAACACCGTCGACGGAAGTGTATTTCGGGTTTTCTTCATCAACGAAAATCGCCTTGAGATTTGTGCAGTAATAGAAGCAGTTGTATTCAAGCTCCGTTACGTTTTTGCTGATAAAGATAAAATCGATTGTTTCGTTGCAGCATACGGCGTAGTTGCGCACGGCTGTGACTATTTTTTCGGTCTCTTCCGAACCGTCATCCTTTTTAACGTCGGATACAACAAGAATGTTGTCGCTCTCGGTGCCGTTAAACTCGCTTAAACGGTAGCCGCTGTCGACCGTGTCGTATGTGTACTTCTTCTTGCTGAGCGATTTAAAGCTTAAAATCAGTGAACAGCTTATGGCGAGAATAAGAAAGAATATGAATATGCCTTTCTTTGTCTTGGCCTTGCCGAAAAAGCCGCCTTTTTCACTGTCCTCCCAACCCTCGGGAGGTTTTTTCGCAAAAATCGGATCATACAGCAGAACTTCATCTTTAATGTTTTTGTCCATTTAACTCTCTCTCCTTGCGCGCTGTACAATTAACAATTAATAATTAACAATTATAGTAAACGACAAAATAAATTGCGTATTAGCCTTTGACAAAAGAATTCATAGACACACATTTTTATAGGCTTAGTGCCATTACTTATGTCGTTTACTATAATAATGTAGAATGCAGAATGCATAATGCATAATGAAGGAAGACACTGCGTGTCTTGGATTATAAAGCTTCGCTAAAAATAAGTTTACCGTATGTAGTCAATCTGAATATCCGCGGAGCTTATATAAATCAAGTCCGCAGGACTTCCTTAGTCACTGGATACTGACCACTGGATACTGGATACTGACCAAACCGGATACCGGCCACTCATTTCTGCGTTTCATTCCACCACTCGGTATACGCGTCCGGGTAATTTGTCTTGAATCCCGTGACACCCATAGGTCCGAGCTGTGCCCACCATTCGGGATAGTCGCCGAGGTTAGAAAATACTTTTACGCCCATTTCGGCGAGCATATCGACATCCGCTTTGGTGAATGCCTCGTTGTTGAGTCCGACTTCGTACAGATCGGATCTTCTGACAAAATCCATGGTTTCGTCATTTATAAAGCGGATATTGGCACCGAGGCGCAGTCCTTCGGGCTTGCCGTTTTTGCGGTAATGCTCCTGCATTTCCTCGAGCACGTTTGTTTCGCCCGAGAAGAAAATATACTGCGATACGCATTTTGAAGTCGCCATTATCTCGTCCATTCTGGGGCACATGCCGACATCCTTAAACTCGACTTCAACCGTGAGCTTATACGGAACTGTCGCGAGCCACGCGTCAAACTCCGGGAATGTCATAAGGTGCGTTACACGTCTTTCGTGATATTCGGGAATCATTATGGGCTTTCTGCCGCCCTTGAATTCCGTCCACGGATACGGCGGATATTTAAGCTTTAACGAATCCCGGTAAGGGATATCAACCTTCTTGATTTCCTCAACCGTCAGATCCTTAAGGGAGCGTGTGTCGTCCTCAAATGTCATATAGCTCAGGGTCGAGTTGTGAGTGATTATTATTTCGCCGTCCTTGCATCTGTTTATGTCAAGCTCAATGCCCTCAAAACCGAGCTCGGCGGCTTTATAAAACGCTTCGGGTGTATTTTCGGGTGCGAACTGTGTTACGCCTGTATGCGCGAAACGCATGGGCAGGCCGGGATATTCTTTCATGATTATTTCTTCCTCTCTTTTATAGCTTTTTCTACGACTTCGGGATTTGCGGATGTAATGTTATCCGGTCCGCAGTCCAAGACCCAACGGGCGGTTTCAATGTCGCATACCGTCCAGACGGACACGTCAACCCCTTCACGGTGAAGAACCTCGACGACCTCCGGGGTCAGATTGCGATAGTTGGTGTTGAGCCCGACAGCGCCGAGAGATTTTATGCGTTTCGCGAGTGTCGTAAGCGCACGCTCACTTTTGCGGAACCTTTCGGGAATGTCGGTATTAAGATAGTAAGGCAGTGTGCCGGTTGAACGAACCTTGTCTATCCAGCCGCGTGTGACGCCGGTATAAAAACAGCGGTCGGTCATGTTGTACTCCGCCAGCAGCTTTTCGAGCCCCGGTAGATCCCTTGTCGCCTTAAGGTCAATATTAAGACGGATGTCGGATGCGTCCTTCAAAAGCTCAAGTGCCTCGGCAAACGGTACGCCCTCTGTCTTTGTGGGGCGGCCCTTGTGAATCATAACAGCCGTATTGTCGGAGCGGAATGTTATGTCAAGCTCGATTATCTGCGGCTTCTTTTTTATTGCGGTCTGCACAAATTCAAGCGAGTTGATTGGTGTGTCAAATGCGCCCGAATGCGCCGTTAATGTCATTTCTTTCATACCGATACCTTCGTAAAATCAAAATCGTTATAATTATAAATTATACGTGCTTACAATTTTACCATAATTTTCAGGGGAATGCAATAATAAACTGTATATTTTTTAAAGGGACCGGGGACCGGGGGTCAGGGACCGGGGGGCACTGCGCACTATAAATTGTTTACTCCATGCTATTACCGTTGATAAAAAAAACCGCAGAACATTTCTGTTCTACGGTTTACGGTTCTGATATTATCGTCGGATTTTCTGCTGTAACATTGCCGGCATTCTAAATGCACTCCATGTCTGCGAAGCTTTATAAATCCAAGTTCGCAGGACTTCATTCCCCCGACCCCCGATCCCCGGTCCCCGGCCCCTTTTTACAGATTTTCCGTTGCAAGTCTGTTTTTCGCTTCGCTGTAAAGCTCAATCACCTTTTCGCAGTGCTTATAGTTTTCGTACTGTGTCAGTGTTTTTACGGCATCGAGATAGGGCTTTGCGGCACGGTAATAGATTGAGTTTTCGTTCATGGCGTTTCTAATGTCTCTTCTGACCTTTTTAAGCTCAAGCTGTGCCTGCTTTATTTCGCCGTTGATGCTGACGGACAGGGCTTTGTCGCCGCTCTCCTTTGCCGCCTTAAGCTCTTTAAGCTTATTGTGAATTTCAAGCTCCCCGGCGTTTTCTTTGTCGAAAAGCTCTGTGAAAACAGACTTGTCAAACTCTTTTATGCCGTTCGGGAAATATTTTCTGATGGCCTTTTTCGCCGCCCTGGTTTCGGATATCCGCATAAGAATTTTTCTGCGGCGTTCCTGCTCCTCCCACGTCCCTTTGGGGAGTGCCTTCGCCTGTTTTTTCGTCATACTGCGGACGTTCAAAAATCCGTCAAGACCGGCGTTTGCGATAAGCTCGGCGTTTTTGATATCCTCAATTCCCTCGGGAGTTTCGTAGCGGTGAAGCTCCTTCATGATAAATTCGGCAATTTCGATTTGGTTGTTTTCTTCAATCTGTGTACGATAATCGGCCTTTGCCTTTTTAATCAGCTCTTTGTCGTGTGTCTTTTTGGCGTTCCTGATGCTGTCCTTTGAAGGCTTTATGATTTCTTTGCCGTAGTGCTTTTTGGCGTCCTCTATAATATCGACCGCTTCGACAAGCGACTTATCGGACAGAACATTGTTGGAGTAGTCCTCAAACATAGCTCTGATTTTAAGCACGGCGACCATGCCTCTCTGCTTTGTCTCGGTGAGGTCATAGAAGAAGAACGGAATAACATTCATCGCCGCGCCAATAATCGAAGCGATGATAAGAACGGAGCAGATTGATATGAAATAATCCGTATTATAAAGCACGTCGTATACATTGGAGCCGTCATAGCCGAGCGACTGCGCGACCGTCTTGTTAAGTCCCGCTTTCTCGTAAATCATGGGAAGCACCGAGCCTGTGGCAAGCGTGATTATGTTGCCGATAAGACCGACCGCCGCAAACATTCCGTCAATTCTCTCGCCCGAGATATACTGCTGATAGTCTCGTATGTCCGCCTGAAGGCTGGGGTTCATCTGATAGCCGAGTGACGACAGAAACTGATTTATGAATATTACAATCAGAAGCACCCATATGGCATAAGAAGCACCCGTCAGGCGAACTATTGGCAGCATGCATGCGATAAAAACTATATTGAGAATATTGGTCGAGACAAGAATTTTTCTCTTGCCGTATTTTCTGATAAGGAACGGCGCAACGAGATTCGGCCAGAATGAGGCGTTGCCGGCGATGGCGGTAATAATGGCATACTGCCCCGCTGTTGCCGCGCCCTGATAGTTATATTGCCAGTTGAGAATATTGCCGAAAGCGCTCTCAAGAAATCCGAGCCAGCCCGCAAGAGAAATTATCCAGAAATATTTGTTTCTCGCAACGGCTCTGAACGCGTCGGCGAATTTTATCTGAATAACGTGAGTTTTGGCACGGACAACCTTTTCTTCCGTCCCCACATATATAAGAAGAGAGATGAAAAATCCGATTACAAGAAGCGGCGGATAGAATATTCTGTAAACCTTGAGGTCATACAGAGTGTTTTCTCCCGTTATCATCTTCGCGACAATGGGCAGAAAAATATTGATGATTGAGGGAGATATATTTTCGATAATCGCCTTTATCGCGTTTATGTCGCTGCGTTCGTAGCTGTTGGGCGACAGTACATTAACAATGCTGTCGTTAATGTCATAATAGAAATTATAGAAGAACTGGAAGCCGATATTATAGAGCAATACGACGACGCACTTTGTGAGAAGCGTCATTTTTTCGTACGGCATCCATATGAAGCCGATACCGAGAATAACCGTCGGTATGCCCATTGTCAGAACATAGGGGCGATATTTGCCCTTCATGCTTCTTGTGTTGTCGATAATCCCGGCACGAAGTCCCGTAAGCGGTATGCTGAACAGAATGCCGAGCAGATAAATGACATAGAGCGGTGTCGGGTCAATGCCTATGGTGTTGCCGATGAGCGAGTTGCCGACGCTTAATATCATGGTGCTTATACAGCTCTGTACGAATTTCATGCCCGCGCCGCCGAACGCGAGTGACATCAGCTCTTTGTAAGAGACATATCTGCCCTCGGCGGGTGTCTTCCAGTGCAGGCGGAAATTGTGAAGTGTTTCGGTTGCCTTTTCTTTAATGTTCATTCGGCTCTTCTCTCTTTTGCTGTCAGAAAATAATTGTATTAACTGAATTTGCGGTTATTTCTATTTCACCGTTTTCAAGTGAAAATTCCTTAAGATTATATTCTTCATCCGTGACGGCGAGGGTGATATTTTCGCTCTCGCACTGCGGAAACGATACGGTCTTTTTGTCGGGAGTGTCGTTTATTATAATGATAACGGTTTTTTCGTTTTTTATAAACGCCAGACATTTAAGGGCGGGGTCATCGGATTTGATTTCGGTTCTCACGGCGCCGCAGGGGATATATTTCGAAAAATTGCCCGTGACATAATATCGCTTTGTCATTTCAAATGTTCTGTCTTCGAGATTTATATAGATAAGTCCGTCGCAATAGTCGACCTCCGACACGGCTATCCAGTGCTGCCACGACACGGCGTTAAGAAGTGTAAGGTCTTCGTATATGACATTCGCCGTGACAAGACCGGATTTCATTGTCTTGTCTCTGCCGCCCTGCATATGTGTCCACTCGCTCATTTTTATGTTCTTGTCCGGGTAGTGCTTTTGCATCCATCTGTTAAAACGCTTTAAAAATGATGTGCGGCTCAGAAAACCCTTAAACAGCTCGCCTCTTAAAAAATATGAGTGAACATCTACGCCGTCAACTCTTTTTCGGACACTGTCGTACTTAAACAGATTTCGTGTGTATGATTTATTGAACCATCTTATGTCGCCGTTTTCGAGTCCCGACAGCTTTACGCCGTCAAGGGCGGGGCGGCTGTCCATTTCGTCGGCGAAAACCTTAAGAACACGTCCGGCGTTTTTCGGGGAATAGTGGCACCCCTCCTGACCGCCTGTCCAAATCCACACGGGCTCGTTTATCGGGGACAGATATTTTATCGGAAGCCCCTCTTTTACAAAATGCTCGGTAACGTCAAGGCAGTATTTTGCGAACGCTTTATAATTCTTTTTCGGCAGATTGTCTGCACCCGGGAATTTCGGATTGCCGTGTGCCATACCGCTTTTTGTAAGACGCTCCAAGGGGGAATTTACGAACATGATTATTTCGTCAGCACCGTCCTCGGCGGCTTTTCGCATCATATATACGGCGTTTCTGTCACGGGAAAAGTCATATTTGCCGGGCGACATCTCAAAGCATTCTGTCCGTCGAAGCGGCTGACTGTAATTTCCTTTGTCGGAATCTGCAGACCCCGTGCCGATATTGTAGCGGTATGTGCGAAGACCTATGCCGTTTTGCTTGGAATAGAGCAGCTCGGAAATTCTGTCCCTTACCGACTTGCCGCTTTCGGGGTCGATATGTTCCCATCCGCCGACCTCCTGCGCCCACCACGCGCCGCTGGCGCCGAAGCCTTCGAAGGAACGGTAAGTTTTGGATTTGTTAATTTCTATATTCATAATTCACCCGTTTTCTGATAAAGTGAGCAAGGGGAAAGGAGTGGTCAGTGGTCAGTGGTCAGTTGCCGGTGGCTAAGGAAGTCCTGCGGACTTGAATTGTAAGCTGACGCGACTGCCTGTCGAGTTAAGATATTCTGATGCACGTGAAGGGTGTACCGGTATGCAATAAGTGTATTTTAGCATATGTATTCGGCATATTCAACAAAAGATTGCTTTGTCGGGGACATTTTCTCATACTTTTCTCAAAATCGGCGTAAAAAAAGACTGTACACACGAGAGCGTACAGCCTTTTTTGAGGAGAAGTTATTTTGCTGTTGTAATTATAATTGTTATTTAATCCACGCCTTTTTGGGGTCGTCAAGTTTGACGGCAGCACGAAGTATAAGACGTGCATCGGAGACGGATACCTTGTCGGCAAAGTCAACGTTTGCAGCGGTGAAATACGCTCCGGCGGGCTTGTCAAGCTGTACAGCCGCACGAAGGGCAAGACGTGCATCGGATACGCTTATCGCACCGTCACCGTCAACGTCACCCGCAACTGAAATTGTAACGGATATGTCACCGAGAACAACCTTCATTCCTGTTGCAAGAGGTGTCTTTTTGTCGGTAACTTCCCTGCCGTCTTTGTCGACAAGCTTTGCGCCGTTTGCCGAGGCAAGAACAGTACTTGCTGTCATCTCAACAGGTGCAACAAGAATATCGACCTTATCCTGCGTCAGACGCTTTGTTCCGGTGACAGGGTCAAGCTTTTTCTCGGTAGGCTTAACAGTCACACCGAACTCATTGCAGCGGGTGCATTTATAAGAAATTGTGCCGTCGGCATTTTTGCGGGCTGTACCGGTGAAGTCATGACCGAGTGCCGGTATTTCAACGACATTCGTCTTTTCATCGCAATATACGCACTTTTCATACGTCTGCCCGGCTTTGGTGCATGTTGCAGCGACGGTTACGGTTGTGCCGTCACCGATGTGAATAGCCTTAAATTTGTAATTATTTTCTTTTGATAATTCTTCGATTCTGCCACCTGAATGACTATAAACAATCCTGTTTTCATTAGTATAGTCTCCACCATAATAGCAATCGGGATTAAGAATATACATTTCTGTAATATTATCACAATAGCAAAATGCCCCGTCGCCGATTCTTACAATATTCTCAGGAATTATAATATTTGTCAGTCCGTCACAAGAGTTAAATGCCTCTTCTCTAATTTCTGTCACACTCTCCGGAATGACTATATTTTTCAGTTCACTGCACCCGGCGAATGAGTACGGTCCGATACACTCAACACTGCCATCAGTGGGAATAACACTGTTCTTGCATCCCAAAACAAGTCGTTTTGATTCAATATCTATCAGGCAGTTGCCACTTGACTTATACGCCTGATTATTTGGATCGACTTCAATGCTTTCAAGGTTCGGCAAGTTTACAAATGCACCGGAGCAATACTTAACACCGGAAGAAATGCTTAAACTCTTAAGACCACTGCAACCACTGAATGCTCTCCAATAAATACTTGTAACACTTTTCGGAATTATTAAATTTGTAAGCCCGGTACAGTATTGAAAAGCAAAATCACCAATATATGTAACGCTGTCAGGAATTATTATGTTTGTGAGCCCGGTACACCTATAAAATGCTGACTCGCCAATAGAAGTGACTGTATTCGAAATTGTTATACTTCTAAGTTCTGCACATGAGGCAAAAGCACCCCAACCAATATTTGTAACACCACTTGAAATACAGACACTTTTAACTGTATACTCATTCCAAGGACGCTCGCTTTGAAGATAACTATCCATTTTCCCTGTCCCGCTTATTGTCAGTAAACCCTCACCGTCAAGAGTATACGTAACATTTTCGCCACAGCTGCCGCTTACAACTATTTCCGCTGCATGGGCCGAAAATAACAAAGAACCGAAAAGGGTGACTGTTGTGATGAGTATTGTCATAGACAAAAGCCACGGCAAAAGTTTTCTTGTTTTGTTCATAGAATTTCCTCCCGAAAAATAATATAAAAAACCGCTAAAGGCTCAATAAAATAAGCCGATAACGGTTAATTTACGATATTAAAGTGAGTTTATTTAAAAGGGCATAATTACTCTGTCTGTCTG
>CAVFUV010000016.1:0-17613 GCA_963625735.1 bacterium | reverse complement strand
CTTTGAACGGTACGATAGACAATCTCAGTTTCTACAATAATACGACACTGAATGTTTATCTTAACGGTAAACAAAATACTAATACATTTGTTACCGTATTCCAGAACATCGGACTTTATATCCATCCCGTAAGTCTTGCCGCAAAACTTGAGGCAAGCAGTAATAAGGCGACATACAGTGCATTTATTGCCGACCTTAAGAGTGCCGGTGACGATTGGACATGGTTCGATAAAGTTGCAAACGGCGGTAACGGTGACGGTGAAGTTGATTCCAAAGACTTCATCATAAACAGCAACGGCAAGGCTGTTCTTGATGAAAAGGGCAGAGAACAGGCAAAGTACAAATGGGGCGTTAAAGATTACAACACATTTGTTTCCGTTTTAGGTGATGTTTTCTCGTCATGTCTCGATATTCTCCGTACTGTATTCACAGGTTATACTTTGAAAACGCCTAATATGGTAAACCTTCTCAGAGCAACGGGAAACCCCGGTATCAAATACAGTATATTTAAAGACGGTGAAGTTCCTCTCAATGCCATCAACTCGTATACTTACATTACCATTGAAGGTATGAGCGGATATTCAAATGTATGGGCACCCATATTTGAGGCTCTCGGAATCAACACAAATACAACCGGTTATTCCGTTTCAGATCTTAGCGTCAGCAGCGGAAAGGCATTGTCGTCAACATTCGGCTCGAGCGGCAACAGTGCATCGGCAGCGGAATTTGTTAATGCGTTGTTTAATCCGCTTATGATATTGATTCAGAAGCTTGCAGACGCACCTATTGCTACCATTACAAGCATTCTCCCGAATGTTGCGTATTGCATAGCATACAATATGGTAACACCGCTTATTAACAGTCTGAAAACAAACATCAGCTTACAGGTAAGCCTTCATTTCGATACGCTGAAACTTTGGAACATAGGAATCAGTGGAATTGCCAATAATTTTACCGATAAGGAATCCGGTCTTATAACTCAGACAATACCGCTTGAGCTTGGTTCACTGATTGACCTTAACTCGATGCTTGCGAAGTCCGATATTGACATTACAGACCTTAACTCTATTGCGAATAAGGCCCTCTCCGCACTTTCAAGCTCCGATAACAACGAGAAAAAGGTTGACCTGCCCGCTATAAACTCCGGTAAGTTGGGTCTGCTCGGCAATCTTAAAACATATAACAGTGTGCGTACGGCAAACCAGAACTCAAGCCTCGGCAGTGGCAAGTATTATTACATTGAAGCCGATAAAGCCGATGTTCTGTATGACCTTCTCTCCTGGGTGCTTCGTTTTGTCTCCACCGAAGGCAATCTCTCCGGTCTTATGGCGACACTCGGTCAGAGCGGTCTCGGCGATGAAATCGAGTCCATTCTCGGCGCCGTAAATGCCGACGGTGCTCTGGCGGCTCTTGTTGAGCTGTTCCTGCCTCGCGGCGTAAGCGGCTCAGGCTCCGAAACGGGCTATGACTTCGCCGATTATGACTGGTATCAGAATGCCGATTCAACCGACGGCTGGACGACACAAAGCCCCGCAGTTGAATTCGTATACACAAAATACGGCAACTACTGGACTAAGGCAAAGGCCGAATATACCTACAACAACCTCGAAACGGTTGCGGACGATGTCATCAAGCAGTATGCTCCCGACCTGTTCCTTAAAGAGGACGGCACATACTATGAGGGCATCAGCGACTGGCTCTCCTCACTTATCAACAATATGTTCGATAATGAGGGCATACATAATGTAACAAAGCTCTTCTCGAAGATAGGCAGCGCTGTTGCCGGCAATCAGACGATTGTTGACCTTGTAAAGGAGCAGTTAAACGGCGGCAAGGGTATTGACCTTACCACCTGGTACAACTCCTTCGGTTATCTCGATTATGACTACACCGCATACGATAAGGCACTCTCGACCTACAATTCAATCTCCGCCGACGAAACCGACGAAGACAAGATTGCCGAGAGAAACGCGGCATATGAAACAATTTCAACCGCACCTCTTTATCCCGGTGAAACAAGAACCTACACCGACCTCGAAGACGAAACCGTAACAAAGACATATAAGAGTGACTTTGATAAGCTCACCGTTAAGGTAATGAGCAGCGGCGGCACCGAGCTTGGTGTTAAGGAAATCGGTAAGTACACTCAGACCGACGAAGAAACAAAGACACTTAAATGGAGCTGGACATATGACGGCAAGACGCTCGTTGACAACGGCACGGCAGAAGCTCGTGAGCTGTTCACCGAGATGTTCACCTATCTGTTTACTCCCGCCGCTCTTGTAACAAACCTTCTGCTTACAGGCGACGACCTTACACTCTTCAACAACGCAATCACAATCAAGGGTTATGACACATATTCAAACGCAATCATTCCGCTTCTTGAAATGCTCGGTATCACCGGCGTCAAAGACAGAGACGGCAATGAAATCAAGCTTCTCACTTCCGCCGAATTCAAGGCAATGGAAGAAAAAGAGACAATGTCGGGCTTCAACTATCTTGTTGACATCCTGTTTGACTATGTAACATATCTTCTTACTCCCGATGAAAACGGCACAATCGTTCAGAAGGTTATAAATCTTCTTCCGAGACTGTTCTATTTCATCCAGAGCGACGGTATCACAACGATCCTTAAGAACATGCTTCAGCCTGTCTGGGTTCTTGTTGATACTATTCGCCCCATCGCCGATGTCGATCTTGACGGCTTTGTACATCAGTTCCTGTGCGATTATCTCGGCCTTGCATATGATAAGACAGCCGATGACCGCAAGGTAGGTCCTGTTGTCCAGCTTGTCATGAACCTCATAAACGGCGACAAGGTCGAAAAGACCTACACCGCAGCCGAAATAGCCGAAGACAAGACAATGGTCGACGCTATTTACTCCATTTCAATCGAAAACCTGTCACTTACCGAAATCATAAAGATCGTTGACCTTATGTTCGGTATTGACATGACACCCGCTGTTTATGCCTTTGAAGGTATGTGCATGCCTTACAGCGAAGATGGCGTTGACTACGGTGTTGTTTCGTTTAATTCCGCAAGAGGCAAAACAGACTACACCCTCAACTATAAGGGTGAAGACACAATTACGGTTACACTCTCCGTTCTTCTTGACATCCTCCGCTACGGCGAAAACGCCAAGGGTATAGACAAGCTTCTCGGCTTTGTTAAGGAAGAAACCGGCAGGGAAGGCTCCGAGGTAACAGCCGCAGGACTTCTTGAGTGCGTCGAAATCCTTATCAAGGGCAAGACGGACGAAGAAAAGGCAGAGTATAAGCAGCCCAACTGGGACTATTTCCTTGAAGGCAAAACAATCAAACAGTCCGACGGCACAGGTTATGCATGGGTTGATATAACCGACGACAATGATGGCAGTCAGATGAATGCCGCATATAACAACTACATTTCCGGTGTTGATATGTCCGGTTATCATTCAATCGAAAACCTCAAGTACGCAACAGACTGGACAGAGGACACAGCCGAAAAGTCGGCGACAATGCTCTCCGAGATTCTCGACTATGTAGCCACAATGCTCGATAAGAGCGACGGCACAAAGGCGACATCATTCAAGGATTTCATTGTTGACCTTCTTGACGACAAGCTTCTTAACGGCAATACACTTAAGTCACTTGCCGGACTTATAGCGCAGCTTTACAACGCTCTTCCCGCTTCGGCGTGTGAACTGTTAAGCGTCGTTCTCAGCACAAATCCGCAGTATGACGCCGACGGCAACATAATCGAAGACTCCCTTGACGTTAACTTCAACGACTGGAAGAACAGCGGTTATGTAGTCTATGATTACACGTACACCGAAAAGAAGGACGCCGAAGGCAATGTTATCAAGGACGAAAACGGCGATCCCGTAAAAGAGCAGTCCGAAGAAAAGACATGGCAGGCGAACCCCGATTACGCCGGTTGGGCAGATCCCGCATCCGACGACTATGTAATCGGCAAGGACGCGTTTATCGCTGAAATGCATAAACTCCTTAATTCCGCCGCTCCCATCTTCGCGTGGGCATTCCTTCAGGAAGACATTGATATCTTCTATACCTACGGTGAAGGCGTTCTTTCGGCAGACTACGGCAAGGACGCGATAGTTCTTGACGGTCTCGGAATTTACAACAAGCTTCTTGTTCCCGTTCTCGAGGCTCACGGCTACAACAACCTCAGTAAATTTGAGTTTGTTGACGGTTCTGTTCATGATGTAACACCCGGTGCTTATCAGTCGGTTGACGCAGACGGCAAACTGGTTATAGACTCCGCTCAGTTTACAAACGACATTGTCGAAATCGTATCAAAGATAGTTACTGACATAGTCGACGATCCCATCAACTGGGTTCTTGACAGACTTCCCGGTATCGTATACTTCGTAAATGCCAACGGCTTCACAACGATTGTTGAAAACGTATTCAGCAACCTCAAAGAAGTTCTTGACATTATAAACAGCGTACTTGATGAGGATTCGCAGATTGACCTTACCTATCTTGCAAAGATAATCAACAAGGCAGTCGGCACAGAGACCACCGACGTTACAGGCGAGCTCGGCGGCAAGTTCAAGATTGACTTCGACACGATTATCGCTCTTATCAAGAAGTTTACCGGTATCACAATAAACGATGAGCTTGTAAGCTACATGAAGGGTCTGTATATCGGCGAGATTGTTCCGTTTACATCCGCAAACGGCTATCAGTCATTCACAATGCAGTACTCCGACAGCGAAGACAAGGGCGACATGGTAACAATCCTTATCGCGCTTCTCCTCGAAATTATCGAAGACAAGGGCACAGATGCCGACGGCAACGAATACGACAACCCCGCCGCTATTGACGCTCTTATCGCAGGCGACAAGGGTGAAAACACCGGCATCGTATCAAAGGTTGTCAACGCTCTCAGAAATCCCGATGATATAATCATCAAGGATATGGATTGGGACTACTTCGACAAGGATATCACCGTTGCCGAAGATACCGAAACAGGCACAAAGAAAGTTACAATCCCCGCATACGAATATGTTTACCTTAACTACACAACTTCCTGGACACAGGATAAGTCAAAGACCGTAGCCGACAACCTCGACGAGCTTGTTCTCGCGGTTGTAAAGATGGTCGGCGGTGACGAATATAAGGATTACACGGATGTAGGCGAAGCAGTTAAGCAGCTGCTTAACCTCGACAATTTCTACACTTCCGAAAATCTTAACAAGATTCTCAACCTCCTTGCGACCAACCTCTACGGCGACAACGCGATTATTCCCTCCGCAATATCCAACTTTGCGGGCGCTCTTCTCGGCGCTGACCTTACTCAGTGGAACTACACCTATCAGTTCGAGTCCGAAGAACAGGCAGGTGAGACCTATGTTCTCGACTCAGAAACGGGTCTTAAGTACAGAGAAGGCGAAATTAAAACCGGACGCAAGATTACCACTACCGGCGCGGACGGCGAAGCAGTTGAAACCGAAGAAGTCGTTACAGGCAAATATTATGTTGTAAACGACAGAGAAAGCTTTATCAACGGCGTAACGCTTCTTGTTAAGCCCGCGTACTCACTCATCGCATGGCTTATGTTCGGCGACGACTATGAGTTCTTCAATGCCGAAACCGTTGCAAAGAACGAAGACGGCACAGTAAAGAAAGACTCTCTCGGCAATGACGTTCACGAGACGCTCATTACACTTAAGGGCTCCGAAGGCTACGCGAACGCTCTCGGTCTTCTTATGGAAGCTCTCGGCTGCGTAGGCGGTGACGTTCAGCTTAAGAAAGCAAGCACATACGAGAAGAATGACGGCACATATGATGTTCAGAAATTCTTCAACGATATTCTCACCGTATTCTGCAACAGAATCGATCAGATTATCGACAACCCCGTTGACGAAATCACAGGCATGATTCCGGAGCTTCTCTATTTCATCAACGCCGGCGGTATCGGTGTTGTGGTACAGAATCTCCTCTCCGGTGTTGTAGGTCTGCTTGACGCCGTCGGCGAAATCAACGGCACAAGCCTCAACGTAAACGATCTTGTTACAAACATTCTTCAGGATGTTGAGATCGGCGGCAAGAAGGTATTCAAGGGTCTGACATTCGATATCGACAATATCAACCTTCAGTACATTATCACCGTAGTTGAGCAGGTAACCGGCCTTCTTATCAATGACGCGGTCGGCACGGATCTCTCCAAGTTCTACATGGGCGATCTTGAGGCTTATGACTCAGTCAGCGAGAAGATTGCTTACAGAGTAAAATTCAGCGATGAATCCTATAACGCCGTTAACCCCGAACAGGGCGGCAACGGTCAGCTCTCCGATTTCATCACAATTCTTCTCTCACTCGTAATTGACGTGCTTGAGTACAAGCAGAACGCCGCAACGGTAGTTGAACTCGCTAACATTAATATAAGCGTTGAAATTATCGAAGCAGTTGTTGACTTCCTGCACTCAAATCTCACAGTGGAAAACAAGCCCTTCGACTGGTTCTACTTTGACGATAACTACACTCTCTACGAGACAGACGCAGACGGCAAACTTGTTGTTAAGGATCCTGCTCCCGAAACTCCCGGCACGGACGAGACAACACTTGCCAAGTTTACAAACTCCATTAATTACTTAACCTATGCTTCCGACTGGACAGAGGAGACAAGCGAGTACATTTATCAGAACAGAAACACAATCGTTTCCGATGTACTTAAGCTTATGAACGCCGACGAGACGGATCTCGGCAAGATTATTTCCGATAAGATTGATTTCGATTCAATGCTTTATACGGCAGATAACCTCAACAAGATTCTCGACCTCGTACAGCCTCTGCTTACAAGCATAGACGACTCACTCCTCAGCCTTCTTAACATAGTTCTTGATATCGACCTTTCGACCCTTAAGAACATGAACCACTTTACAGATGAAGAAATCACCGGCAGAACACCATTCGTAAGCAAGCTTACCGAAATGCTTCAGCCCGTATTCCCGATTCTCGACTGGCTCCTCTTCGGCAAGGATATTCAGTACTTCGACAAGAAGCAGGAGGACGGCTCAATCGAAGCTCTCATCAGCATCGGCGGTGCCAACGGCTACGAAAACGGCCTTGTACCTCTTCTTGAGGCTCTTGGCGTAACACTTCCCGAAATCAAGGAAGGCTCCACGACAGCGGACATCTTCTATGTTCTTGTCAACAACGTACTTGCGAGAATTGAAGGCATTATCGCCAACCCCGTTGACGAAGTAATCGCTCTTCTTCCCGAACTTCTCTACTTCATCAACGCAAACGGTCTTGCGACATGCATCAACAACCTCCTTGCAGGCCCCGTTGCTCTCCTTGAAAAGATTAACCCCGCACTCGGCGACAACGCTATCGACCTCGATACACTCCTCAACAAGGTTATCGAAGGCGCGGATATGGAAATCGACCTCGATCTTGACAAGCTCGATCTCCTTTCAATAGCAACTGTCATCGAGCAGGCAACAGGCATTGAGCTTACCGACATCTTCACCGAGAACAAGATAGACAAGTTCTATTTCGGTCAGATGGTATACTATGATTCGGCAGCTTCCGGCGCTCACTTCAAGATGAGCTACTCAAGCGAGCAGGGTCCCGCGGATATGCTCACATTCATCGTTAACCTCGTTATTGAAATCCTTATGTATAAGGATGAAGCAAACGGCAAGGATAACGCAAAGGCAATCGACATTCTCATAAGCGGCAAAGACCCGACAACAGGCGAGCCTCTTAACGAGACAGTATCCTCCATCGTTGACATTCTCAAGGGTCTTAAGGACGCAAGCGAAGTAACAGCCGATATGAACTGGAATTACTTCGACGAGACAGTTGATCTCTCCGAAAACGAAATCACCGTTCCCGCAAATGCGTTCGTATACCTCAACTACTCCAACGACTGGACATACAAGAAGGCAAACGACATTGATTCCTCTATCGAAGACCTCGTACTTGACATTATCAACATGAACAAGTCCGACGACGAAAAGGTAACATCCTTCGCCGACTTCCTTAAGGACATTCAGCTTGACACCTTCCTTACAGCAGAAAACCTCAACAAGATCTATGATATGATAGCCGGTCTTATCGGCGGCGACGATGCGGCAATCCCCGCTTCACTCCTTACTCTCGCGGGTATGGTTCTCAACGCCGACCTTACGACATTCAACTATCAATATCACTTCGAAACAAAGCAGGACGGCGAAACATACGTAACCGATAAGGCTACCGGACTTCTTTACAGAGAAGGCACATTCACCGCCAACGACTCCGAGCACACCGGCAAGATTTACGCTATCAGCTCTTCCGATGAATTCGCAAAGGGTCTCGCGCTCATCATTTCTCCCGCAGAGCAGCTTTTAGGCTGGCTTCTCCTCGGCAACAGCTTCGGCTTCTTCGTATCAAGTGCTGACGGCAACGTTGACGCTGACGGTGTTCGTCAGAACGGCGAGCTCATCAGATTCGCAGGCTCCGACGGCTACGGCAACGGTCTTGTACTTCTCCTTGAAGCACTCGGCTGCGAAGGCCTTAAGAAGTCCTCCGAATACGCAAACTGCGGCGAACTCATTGAGGATGTTATCGCTTCCGTACTCGCAAGAGCGGACGAAATCCTCAAGAACCCCGTAGAAGAACTTACGGCTCTTATTCCCGAAATTCTCTACTTCATCAACGCGGGCGGTCTTAACGTTGTGGTTACAAAGCTTGCCGCTCCCGTAATCAACGCCCTCGACAAGGTTGAGCCTCTCACCGGCAAGGCAGTTGATATTGATACACTCCTTACGGATGTTCTTAAGAACGTTCTCGGCGACAAGGCTCCCGAAGACTTCAAGTTCACTCTTGCAGGCGTAAACCTTCAGTGGGTAATCGACTTCGTTGAGCTGTTCACCGGCATCGAAATCAGCGACGCTATCGGCTACGGCCTCGAGAAGTTCGCTCTCGGTGTGGTTAAGGAGTACAACACATCTTCTAACTACGAGCATGCTTACAAGATGGTATACTCAGAGGATGACAACGGCGACGACAATGCGCGTGACAGAGCAGACCTCATCACAATCATTCTCAGCTTCGTTCTTGACGTACTCGAGTATGACCCGAACGGCGACTACACTTATCCCAATGCAGACGCCATCGCGAAGCTTATCAACAGCGATTCCGTTTCCGCAGACATGATTAAGGGTATCATTACCATAATCAACGGCTACGGTGTCACAGGCACAAAGCCCATCGACTGGTTCTACTTCGATTCCGAGAAATCGGTTTACAACGAAGACGGCACAGTTAAGGATCCGGCTCCCACCTATGACGAAAACAGTGTAACGGGCGTTCCCGAAAGCACAATCAACTATCTCACATACGCATCCGACTGGAACAGAGATACGGCAACATATCTCGACAACAACCTTGAAGCCATCATCGGCGAGGTTCTCAACCTTACCGGCAAATCAGGCACAAACGTTGCGGAGATTATCGCCGACACATTCAGCGTATCCGACCTCTACACCGCTGACAACCTCAATGCGATTGTCAAGGCTGTAACCGGTCTTACAAGCAAGGTTTCCGGTTCTATCATTAAGGTCGCGGGCATAGTTCTCGGTGCGGACCTTACCGCATACGACACCATGACCTTCACAGACGAGCAGATCGTTGACAAGGCAACATTCGTTGAAGGCCTTGTTGAAGTTCTCACTCCTCTCACTCCGCTCCTTGACTGGCTCCTCTTCGGCGATGATATTGCATACTTCAGCGCCAAGGATTATCCGGATCAGGATGTAAGCGAAGTTCCCGCAAAGGATCTTATCAAGCTCAGCGGCTACAACGGCTACGCAAGCGGTCTTGTACCGATACTTGAGGCTCTTGGCATTACACTTCCCGACTGCACAACAGTTGAGTCAAGCTCCGAAATCCTCGGTGACGTAGTAACAGCGGTACTCGACAGAGTTGAAGACATCCTCGCAAATCCCGTTGACGAAGTTCTCGGACTTCTTCCCAACATTCTCTACTTCATCAATGCCAACGGTATCTCCGCTTCTGTTCAGAACCTCCTCGGTGCGGGTCTGTCCCTCGTTGACGCGGTTAACAACAGCGGTCTCCTCGGCAAGAACGATGACGGCACATTCAAGACAATCGACCTCAACGCCATTATCAACGACGCTCTCGCGGGACTCGAGATTAACGGCAACAAGGTTAATGTCACAATCGATATCAATAATCTTGACCTTCTCGCAATCGTAAAGGTTATCGAAGGCATCACAGGTCTTAACATCACCGACATAGTTGCCGAAGACAAGCTCGACAACTTCCGTGTAGGACAGATTTCTTACTTCAAGTCCTCCAACGGTCAGGCGGCGTTCAAGATGAGCTACTCCGATACTCAGGGCAGAATCGATATGCTTACAATCCTCATCAACTTCGTACTTGAAGTTCTCATGAACGAAGAAAATGCGGCGGCTATCGAAAAGCTCATGAACCTCGAAGAGGGCACAGTCGTTAAGATCGTCAATGTTCTCGGCGGCACAGACGTTGAGTTCAGCGCCAAGACATTCAACTGGAACTACTTCGACAAGAGCGTAACTCTCGGCGAAAACATCACAGTTCCCGCATACTCATTTGTATATCTCAACTATGCAAATGACTGGACCTATGACAAGGCGGCATACCTTGACAGCGGTCTTACAGAGCTTGTAAACAGCATCATCAAGATGACTGCCAAGGACGGCGACCCCGTAACGGTCGAAGAGCTTATCGCAAAGAACGTTGACCTCAACGAACTTGTATTTAAGCCCGAAACCCTTAACAAGCTTCTTGAAACAGTCTCCGGTCTGTTCTACGGCGAAAACGCTGTAATAGGTCAGCACCTCGGTGAGGTTGCAGGTCTTATACTCGGCGGTGAGCTTGCTCAGTGGAATGAAAACTACTCCTTCGAGGCGAAGGATTCCGCTAAGACATATGACTTCTTCGACGAAGCATCGGGTCTTGAGTACTATGTTGCTGACGGCAAGGCAATCTTCGCTGTCGAAGATTCCGAAGACTTCATCGCGGGTCTCATTAAGATTCTCAAGCCCCTTGAGAAGGTTCTCTCCTGGCTGCTTCTCGGTGACAGCTATGAGTTCTTCGTAGCAAACACCATTAACACAGACGGTGCTCAGGATACCCTCATCAAGATTAAGGGTCAGAACGGCTACAAGAACGGTCTTGTATACCTTCTTGAAGCACTCGGAGTAGAAGGACTCAAGTCCGACTATGACAACGCAAGCGATATGCTTAAGGATGTACTTACAGGTCTTGTAAACAGAGTTGAAGACATCCTCGCGAATCCGATTGACGAAGTACTCGCTCTTATCCCCGAGCTTATCTACTTCATCAACGCAAACGGTCTCGGCGTAACGGTTTACAATATGCTCGGCTCCGTAATCAATATCTATGACGCGGTTGCAGGCGCAGGCCTCCTCGACAGCATCGACGCTATCAAGGATTACAATAACGGCACAGAGCTTGCAAACGGCCTTCTTACAAAGGTTCTTCAGGATCTTGAAATCAACGGCGAAAAGGCATTTGCGGACGTAACGTTCGACATCGACAACATCAATCTCGGTTGGGCTATTGACCTTGTTGAAAAGGCAACAGGCCTTGACCTCACAACAAACATCAACTCCCTGTCAACATTCGCTATCGGCGAAGTTTACAAGTACGACTCGGCTTCCGGCAAGGATGCATACAAGATGCGCTTCGCGGCAACCGGCGATGGCACAGACGCAGCACGCGACAGAGCCGACATGATCACAATCGTACTCAGCTATCTTATTGACCTTCTCGGCATCGAGCAGAATCAGGCTAAGATAGAAAAGCTTGTGGGTCTCAACTCCGGCACAATCGCTTCCGTACTCGCACTCCTCAAGGACTACGAAATCAATGTTGACGCAAAGCTTGACTGGTTCTACTTCACCGATACCGAAGTAAATGTTGAGGATATCGATTCCACAACAGACCTTTCAGATTACACACCTTCAATCAACTATCTGACCTATGCCTCAATGTGGACTGAGGATATAGCCGATTATCTCGACAACAACCTTAACGATGTTATCGCAACGGTTCTTGAGATGGTTGCTTCCGACTCCGACAAGGGCAAGACTGTAGCAGAGCTTGTAAAGGGCATGTTCGATCCCGAAGAAGACCTCTACACAGGCGAAATGCTTCAGAAGATAGCCGATGCGGTTGTAAATCTCACATCAAAGATTGACGCAAACGTTCTCAATACAGTAGGTCTTGTGCTTGACGTTGACCTTGCCGCATACTCCGAGATGGACTTCGGCACGGGCAAGATAGGTAAGGACGACTTCATCGACGGCATCTGCGAGATAATCAAGCCCTTAAGCGGTGTTCTTGACTGGCTCCTCTTCGGCGATGACTACGGCTTCTTCTCAAATGACAAGACTAAGGTTCAGAACCTCATCGTCATCAACGGCTATCAGGGTTACGCATACGGCCTTGTACCTCTTCTTGAAGCTATCGGCGTAGACGTTCCCACTGTAACAGCCGACGCAAATACCGAAAACACGGTAAACGGTCTTGTAACCGCTATCGTAAACAGAATGAACGAGATTCTCGCAGATCCTGTTGAAGAAGTTCTCGCACTCATTCCGAACATTCTCTACTTCATCAACGCCAACGGTCTTGCGGTTGCCGTAAATCACCTTCTCGGTGCGGCACTCGGACTTGTCGATAAGGTAAACGAAGAGCAGCTCATTACAAAGCTCGGACTTTCACTTGACCTTGACGGCGACGGCGTAAACGATGAAAAGATTGACCTTAACGGACTTGTCAACAAGCTCCTTAAGGACAATAACATCGATGTAACAATCGATATTTCCAACATCACTCTCATTACGATAATCAGAGTTGTTGAAGCCCTCACAGGCCTTGACCTCGAGTCATTCGTAAAAGAAAACGGCATCGAAAACTTCTATCTCGGTCAGATTACATATGACAAGTCCGCAAACGGCTCAGCCGCATTCAGGATGGAATATGTATCCGGCGCGGAAGCCAAGAGCAGAGGCGACCTTATAACGGTTGTTGTCAACTATCTCATTGAAGCTGTTCTCTACGGCGACAATGCGACAGCTATCGACAAGCTTATAAACGGCACCAATGAAGACGGCACACCCAAGAAGCAGACAGTCGCGGCTATAATCAACATGCTTGACAAGCTCGGCACAGAAGCTCTTCCCGGTGACTTCCACTGGAACTACATGAACGAAGACAGTGACGATGCGACACCCGAGGCAGAGTATAATCTCATTACTCTTCCCGCAACTCCGTTTAACAACCACCTGACATACTGCACAGACTGGACTCAGAATACTGCGGATTACCTCTATGACAACCTCGGCACACTTGTTGACGCCATCATCAAGATGACAGGCAAGGGCGAAAAGCTTACCGACCTCATCGGCGACATGGGCAGCAAGATTTATACAGCCGACAACCTCAACAAGATCCTTGACCTCACAAAGAAGCTCTATGATCTTGCAGATACGAAGGTAATCAACCTTATCGGTCTTGTTCTCAGCTGTGACCTTTCAAGCTGGGAGAGCATGCACTTCGAAGACAGCGAAATCACCGATTCCGCATCCTTCGCCGCAGGCCTTGTACAGATAGTCAAACCCATCTATCCGCTCCTTAACTGGCTGCTCTTCGGTTCAACCTATGGCTTCTTCGTAAGCGATAAGTACACCGAGGCAACAGGCAAGCAGGAAACACTCATCAACATAGCAGGCGCAGACGGTTACATTAACGGTATCGCTCCTCTGCTTATAGCTCTGGGTGTTGAGCTTCCCGAATACTCCGAAGGCTACGAGTGCGCTACATCCGTAAAGGTTAACGGTGTAGAGACCGACTTCTTCAGCGCGGTTATCAACTCCGTAGTAACAAGAGTAAACGACATTCTCGCCGATCCCGTAAACGAAGCACTTGATCTCCTTCCCGGACTTCTCTACTTCATCAACGCAAACGGCGTATCCACAGCGGCATACAACCTCCTTGGCGGAGTACTCAACGCGGTTAACGTTCTTGTTGAAGAAGGCGTTATCTCACTTGACGGCAGCACCATCGAAGAGTATGTTGAAAACACATTAGGCCTCAATGTTAAGAACCTTGACCTTGAAGGCATAATCACCTTCCTTGAAAACAAGGAAATTACCAAGGGTATTAAGATCAACGAAGTATTCAAGGGTACATACGAAGTTGACGCAGACGGCAACGTTAAGTTTACTGCGGATGCCGAAGGCGGCGACAACATCCTCGAAAAGTTCTACTGCGGTGATGTGGTAAGCTACACCTACGGCGGCAAGAACGGCTGGAAGATGATAACCAAGAACGGCGAAGGCCGTGGCGACATGATCACCACTCTGCTTTCAATCGTACTTGACGTACTCTTCTACGAAGGCAACGAAGACGCAATCGCAGAGCTTATCGGCTCGTTCGTTGACGGCTTCACAGTCGAGAACTTCCAGATCCTCAAGGCTCTGCTCACAACGGGCGTTGACCTTGAAGGCGCACTCAAGAACATCGACTGGGTATACTTCAACGAGTATGCGACCGATGAAGAACGCACAGCGGCTATCGAAGCTGTACTTCTTAATCCCGAAACCAATGTACTTCCCGCAACTAAACCCGAGCGTACTACTCACTATCTTGAGTATGACAACAACTGGAATGCGGAAACGGCGAATTACATTGACGCAAACGTAAACGAAATCGCGGATCTTGTAATAACCAAGTTCACGGATTATACAAGCCTTAACGACATCATCGATAAGGAAGTTGCATCCAAGCTCTACACGGCGGATACCGTAAACTGGCTCCTCGGCAAGATAAGCGGTGCTCTCGAGAAGCTCGATGATTCTCTTATAGACACCATCGGTGTTGCACTCGATGTTGACCTCAAGGCTCTCTGCAAGACAGTTGACGCAAGCGAGGTAACAGACAAGGCGTCGTTTGTGGCTGTTCTCAGCGACAGACTCGCAAATATCGGCAACGTACTTGATTGGATACTCTTCAATCAGCAGATGACATTCTTCACCGACCTCGTAACAGGTGCCGACGCTATGATTACTCTTAACGGCGGCGAAGGCTACAAGTACGGACTTGCTCCGATACTCGGTGCTCTCGGTGTTGACACATTCATCACTGTTCCCGAAACGGTTGAAAGCGGCTCTATTACAGAGGCGGTTCTTCCCGAACTTCTTACAAATGTATGCGACAGAATTGATGAAATTCTCGCAAATCCGATAGATGAAGTTCTTGCTCTTCTTCCCGAGCTTATCTACTTCATCAACGCTGACGGTGTGGTTGTATCCGCGCAGAACCTTGTGGCTCCCATTGATGTTCTTCTCGCGACAGTCGGCGAGCAGATCGGCAAGGATGACCTTACATTCTCAAGTCTCATCAAGTTCGACCTCGGCTCACTCAACTTCAAGGAAGGCGGCATACTTGACCTTGTAAAGGACAAGACCGGCATTGATGTTTACAGCCCGATAGGCGAGTACCTGCAGAAGTTCTACTTCGGCAAGCTTGAATCCTACACCACATACGGTGATATCGGCGGCTTCAAGATGGTTTACTCCGATGAAGATACACGCATCGACTTTGTAACGGTTCTTCTTACACTTGTACTTGATGTTGCAACCTACAACGACAACAAGGCAGCTATAATCAAGCTCCTCGGCGACAATGACAAGGCAAACAACATCTATTCAACGGTAATGGCATTCATGAGCGGCGCAGGCTATCAGGAAGTTCAGGTATCCATGAAGTACTTCGATTGGAAACTTACCGACAAGGCCGGCACCGGTGAGGTTCTCTCACCCATCACCTTGGGCAGCATTTACAGCTACGTATACGGACCTCTCTACACCAGAGAGATGGGCGAATACATTACAAAGTATCTGCCTTCGTTCATCGACACGATGATCACACTTCTCGGTGTTGAGATTAAGGGTGTAAACCTCAAGAGCCTTGAGGACCTCATCAAGTCCCTTGTCGGTGAATCGATTTACACAACCGATCTCCTCAACAAGCTCCTGTCACTCATCCAGGGTCTTGTACCTAAGCTTAAAGAGCTCCTCGGCGATGAGCTGTTCAAGCACCTCGCAACAATCGTTAACGACTCCATCGGCGTTGACCTGACATATTGGGATAACTACAAGGTTAACTCGATTAACACAGGCGACCAGACGGCGTTCGTAAATGAAGTTGTCAGAATGCTTCGTCCCGCTTACCCGATTCTCAAGTGGCTCCTTTGCGACGAAGACCTCGCATTCCTTAACAACCAGGTCGGCGACGATTACATCGTAATCGAATCCGCAAGAGGTTATGCTTACGGTATCATCCCGATACTCGAAGCTCTCGGATGCGACAACATTATGTCCGAAGAAGCTTACATCGCGGCGGCTGATGCAAATGCGGATAACATCCTCACCAACATCCTCAACCCGCTGCTCACGAAGGTTAACGCAATCTTCGCTAACCCCGTAGACGAAATCCTCGCAATTCTTCCTCCCGTTATCTACTTCCTCAACTCCGAAGGCCTTGACGTTGTAGTCAGAAATACTCTCAACGCCGTAGCTAAGGTACTTGAAACGGTAGAACCCACGGTAGGCAAGGATCTTGACCTCGCAACTCTGTTCGGATTTGACTTCTCGGTTGATATCGAAGGTCTCCTCGATCAGGCTCTCAAGAGTGTTGAAGAGAAGTACGGCTTTAAGCTTGCAACTGTTGCAACAGAAGCAGTTAAGGAGCTCACAGTCGGCACAGTTGAGAAATTCGATTCACTCAGCGGTCAGGCTCAGGACGGCAAGCAGGCGTACACAATGAAGTACGCAAGCGGTTCTTCGGATCAGGTTGATATGGTAACAATCATCCTGAGACTTGTTCTCCGCTTCATCTCCGACCCGTCGAACGTAAAGGCAATCGAGGCACTCCTCGTTGACAAGCTCAGCGAAGAAGGCTACAAGTTCCTTTGCTCACTGCTTGAGAACTTCAGCCAGATGTGCGGCACAACAGACGGCATGGATAAGATCATGTACACAGTTTACTACATCTTCTACTCCGCTAACGTCGCTGCTCACTCCACAAAGAACTTCCTTGCAGAGTTCAACGGCAACTACTCATTCCTCAACCAGCTGTTCGCTACAAGCGACCTCGCGTTCATGAGACAGCTTGAAAAGTCACTCGGCGACCTGCTTAATGACTACACCGGCGATATTGTTGACGACGATGAAGTAGTACCCAACGGTTTCGTCAAGTTCTTCCAGTCACTCAAGAACTTCTTCCAGAAGATAATCAACTTCTTCAAAAAGCTCTTTGGCGGCAAATAAGAATAAATAAGGCGTAAGCCGAAATAAACCCGCCCCCGACATTCGAAAGAGTGCCGGGGGCGGGGTTTTTCATAGCCAAGGGCGGCTTCATAGCACCGCAGGGTGCGACTTCATAGCCGAAGGCTGCTTCATGGCACCAAAGGTGTCGCTTCATTTGAAAAGGGGGGATTACAATTAGCAATTAGAAATTAGCAATGAATAAGTTCTCGCGGCAGCGAGGGCGGGTGGGTGGGACGCTCGCTATGCGAGCGTA
>CAVFUV010000015.1:0-17799 GCA_963625735.1 bacterium | reverse complement strand
GAAATCGGCAGAGCTATCTACTGCTTCTGTTTTCCGTGTGTCGATCTGTTTGTTCTTATTACCGGGTTTTTCTGGAACAAGAACTCACATGCAGTGGCAAAATCCTGCAAAATATGGCTTCAGACACTGTTTTACTCTGTCGGCACAATGGCTGTGATATTGCCGGTTTTCGGCACCGAAAATATATTTTCCAAAAAGAAACTTATACTTGCATTAATGCCGCTGTCGTCAAATCAGTACTGGTTTATGTTTGTCTATGTCGGACTGCTGTTTCTGGCACCGTTTCTTAATCTTCTTATAGAAAAACTGAGTTTTAGAATGCATACGGCTTTCTGTATTACGCTTATATTCCTTTTTACAATTACGCCGATGATTTTTCCGTCGGGGCATACGCTCGTAATGCAGGCAGGCTATGAGCTGCTGTGGTTTGTGGTGCTGTATTTTATCGGTGCGTACCTTAATCGATTTGATCCGTTTAAGGAAATCGGCAAATATAAGTGCCTTGCTCTGATTGCGGCTGTTACTGTACTCGAATATGTCGAAACGGTTGTTATAGAAGCGGTTCTGAAGAGCAATATTATTCCGCAACTCGACACAGTGCTCAGATGGAATCAAAGCGTAACCAGCTATGCTTCTTTCCCCGTATTTATTTCCGCTGTTCTGTGGTTTGAGTTTTTCAGAAAGCTTGAGATTAAAAATGAGCATGTGTCAAAAGCCGTGTGCCGTGTTTCATCGCTTTGTATAGGTGTCTATCTTATTCACCTCGGTATTTTTGTGTGGGATATTCTGTTTACACGCATTTTTCATGTTGCCGGATATTATGATTCCGCTTTTCTGTGGATTTATTTCATTTTCTTTGTCGCGAGTGTCTTTGCAGTCGGATGCATCGTTGAATATATAAGACAATTGCTGTTTAACAAGCTTAATTCAAAAATCGGAATGTGGGTTGAAGAAAAGGCTATTGCCGTTAAGGACAGAATAATTACCGCCTGCTCCAAACATATAAACCTCCCCGACGCCGCAGAATAGGCAATTTCCAAAAAAGCGTTAATCACACACCCGCATCGACACTTCGCCTTAGAGAAAAAATTGACAATCCGCGAAGCTTTATAATCCAAGACACGCAGTGTCTTCTTTGCATTGGTTGTCGGACCGCTGCCGCCGGTCCTCATTAGTCGCTACGCCAAAAATCATTCACCGGATGATTTTTGGCTGCGACATTGTTAATTATTAATTGTTAATTGTTAATTGTTAATTAGCATTTGTACTGAATTTTTGACAAGAGGTCAGCATATGTATTTCCTCCTCACCGCCCTCGCGAACGAACTCAATAGCGCGCCCCTGACTGCCGACGATTTTCCGCCCGACGGTTTTGAGGTGCTGTTAAATTCCGGCGGTGTGCAGAAGGTTCTGCCGCTTGTGTTTGAGGCGGTGCTTAAGAACTGCCCCGAAAAGCTGACAGACGCCCGTCGCAGAACGCTTAGAAATATGAGCATAAGCATAGTTGCGTCGCAGGCGGCAAAAACCGAGGCCTTTCTGGGTGTATATGAAAAACTTGCAGATGTCGGACTGCATCCCGTTGTAGTTAAGGGTATTGTCTGCCGCTCTCTCTATCCTATTGCAGACGGCAGAGTGTCCGGTGATGAAGATCTTATAATTTCACCTGCCGAGATTGAAAAATATTATCTCGCCTTATGCGAAATGGGCTTTTCGTGTGCTCTCGACAGTGACGAAAGGGAAAAGACATTTGAAGTGACTTTTGTTCACCCGAGCGGCCTGAAGCTTGAAGTTCACAAGAGCTTTTTTACGCCGCAGGGGAGACTTAACGACCTCAATAACATAATCGGCCACCCATTTTCGGATACCGTAATTTTCGAAAACGGCAATACCGAAATCACGACACTTTGCCCGACAAAACATCTTTTATATCTCATTCTGCACGCGTTCAAGCATTTTGTTTATTCCGGATTCGGCATCCGTCAGGTGTGTGATATCGCTCTTTTTACGAAAAAATACGCTTCCCGGATTGATTTTAATCTGATTGTTTCTTCGCTTAAAAGAGTGAATGCCGATACATTTGCCGCCGCCGTGTATAACGCCGCTGTAAAGTATCTTGCCTTTACATTTGATGAGGCGGAAAAGCTTATGAATCTGCTGTCGAAAAATGTGTCGCCCGACGCACTTGTCAACGACATTATGAAGGGCGATATTTACGGCGGAAACACCGAAAGACAGCACTCGGCGACCGTTACACTTAACGCCTACGAGAGTGAAAACGGCAAATCGAACGCACTGAAATCACTGTTTCCGAGCAGGGAATATCTGTCCGAAAAATATCCATATGTAAAGAAAAACGCTTTACTTACTCCGCTTGCGTGGGCGAGCAGAATTTCACACTACGCCGCCGAAAATATCGGCAAAAGTCAGTCACTTTCCTCATCACTTGAAATCGGGAAGCAGAGGACGGAGCTGCTGAAGTTTTATAAAATAATATAGCAAAATGTGTATGGAGAGTTGGTATCACTGTTGAGGGTGACGAGAGTGGAGTGTGGAGAGTGGAGTGTGGAGTGTGGAGTTGCTCCGCAAAAGGCGAAGCTTATAAATCAAATCCGCAGGACTTCCGAAATTATGCATTATGCATTCTACATTATGCATTGTTTGACTATTGCATATTTGTTACGAACTATTATAAAACAAAAATGAGAGGAAAAAATCATGACTGCAAAAGAAAAAATGCACTCCGGCGATCTTTATGATCCCAACGAAAGCGACGTCGCGAAGGAACAGTGTCTGTGCCTTGAAAAGCTCTATGACTTCAACATGACACGCCCGTCGGAGCTTCAGAAGCGTACCGAAATGCTCAAAAGCATGTTTGCCGAGATCGGCGACAACTGCTACATCGAACCGCCTTTCCATGCCAACTGGGGCGGCAAGTTCGTAAAATTCGGCAATTGCGTTTACGCAAACTTCGGTCTTACGCTTGTTGACGATACCGAAATCACAGTCGGCGACTATACCATGTTCGGACCGAATGTCACAGTCGCAACGGCAGGGCATCCCATTCGCCCCGACCTGCGTCAGAAGGCATATCAGTACAATATGCCCGTGCATATCGGCAAAAACTGCTGGATAGGTGCAGGCGTTATCATTGTTCCCGGTATCACAATAGGCGATAATGTTGTCATAGGCGCGGGAAGTGTCGTCACCAAAAACCTGCCCTCAAATGTTGTCGCTGTCGGCAATCCCTGCCATGTTCTGCGTGAAGTTAATGAGCATGATATGGAGTATTATTTTAAGGATAGGAAGATTCCGGAAGAAATGCTTGCTGAGTAAATATAGTTTTAATCCACTGACATGAAAACTAACAATTAATAAAATTAACAATTAACAATTAATAATTAACAATGAAGGAAAACGCCGAGGCGTTTTGGATTATATGGCTACGCAGAAGATAAGATTTTGCGAAAGTATCGGTCTTTTAAGTTTGCGGAGCTTTTAAAATTAAGACACGCAGTGTCTTCCGACATTGTTAATTGTTAATTGTTAATTATTAATTCTTAATTACAAAATGACAACACCGTGCATTTTGGCAAATGCACGGTGTTGTCATTTTGTACATATTTTATTCACAAATTTCTACTTTCCGAAATCGCATTTTAGTTGCAATTGATTGTTTTAAGCATTATAATGAAAGTGAATAGGTATAATCTTACAGCAAAGGAGTTGTTTTTTGTGACATTCAAAAAGATAATGAGCGTTGTGCTTGCCACACTTATGCTGCTTACCGTCTTTTCTCTCGGTTTCACCGGAATGGCGGCGGAAGTCAGCATGTCCGCACAGTATGAAATGCTCGCGAACGATCTCAAAAAAGAACACGTCCGTACCCTTACAAACTACACAATAGAGAACGAAACGCTCGACAACGGCGCCGAAGGCTTTGATACCGATGCCAACGGCTTTGCCTATGAGCACCGCGTTATCGCCGCAGACAACAAAGACGGCGATATATTAAAGGCGGCCAACCGTTTCTATTATATTGCCGAAAAAATAATGAGCACAACCTACGGTGTGGGCTATTATGACGCAAACCTTCTTGTTAAAGAGGTTTCTTCAAAGCTTGAGCCTTATTTCGAGAACACCTCGGGAGATCGCTCGTTCATTGACTTCTATGGCGAACCCAAAACGCCCACAGATGAAGAGCTTGCCGCATATGACGAGGCAGTGTCTCTCATTGAAGCCACAGGCAAGGACGTAAGCGAAGCCACACTTACATCCATGGGTGTCTATTTTATGGAGAGAACCCCGTTTGAATACTACAATGTCAATACCATACTGCAGTATTTTATGGGCAACGTTCTCAAGATAAATGCCGGCAACTGGTATCACCGCTTCGCTTTTATCGTTCAGACCTCCGTTGATACGTGGTTCAAAGAGAGCGGCGACGTTGAAAACCTCTCCGAAACCGCCATCACAACACGCACGGCTGTCTATGAAATAAGCTATAAGCGTACATATAACGATCTCGGCACTAAGGCTTATTATTCCTTTGAGACTCCGTCGCTTAATACGGTATGGAATGACTATGCTTCATACTATAATTTCAGCCGTGATACCGCAAAGCTTGACAACGATATTTCCGACGGCACACAGGCTTCCGCCCTGTTCGTCAAGGTCGAAAAGGACGAGCAGACTGTTGCCTATGTTCAGACTGTCTATAATGCCTTCAAGAACTATATTCAGGATTCCTATAATGAAGAGACAGGCGAGACCTGGGACTCCGAATTTATAAACGGTACGTCCTCGGTAACAGATGCCTCTAATCTTATATCCTATATTGAAGACATAACCCACGACTATTCAAACGAAGCTCTTATGTCGATGTTCGGCGATGATGTGGGCGACATGATTACAATGACCTACATTGTAAAAGCCGCCGACAGCATGCCCTCAAGAACAGTCAGAGGCACAACCAAATATGAAGCCACACAGTATAAGCTTGACACAATCGTCAAGGATATGGACGCTCTCATTACTCCCCGTGATGATTCAAGCGCCGACCGTGATAACGATGTCGCCACACGTATGGCAAACATTCTCAAGCTTTTCTTCAACACCGACAGCAGCCTGTTTGAAGGCACAGCCGTTGAAGGTCTTGAGTTCGAAAATATCCATGAGCTTGTTGAGCTTCTTGTTTCGGGACTTCTGTTCCGTGACAGTATCATTAACCTTATTGTGCAAAAGCTGTATCCTATGGTTGCCAATTTGCTTGATGACCTTATTAATAATCAGCTTTCAAGTGGAGTAAGGACAGCTTTGAATGCTCTTTTTGTGTTTTCCGGCGGACTTGATGACGCACTTGAAGATATTTTTACAAATAACCATCTCGCAATCAGACCCAATACTCTCGCAGACAGACTTAAGACAAATTACGGCGATAAATATGCCGATGCGGCAAAGGTCCTCAGCGCGGCGGGAAGCAACTGGGATAATGTTAATTTTGAGCTTCTTTCGTGGGGCGTTGATGATGCTTCTCTTGCCGACAAGGGTGAAGCATTCACAGATGCTGTCTGTGCGGCACTCAGCGGATTCCTGCTTCTTGTTGTTACAATTATGTGCGGCGATAAGGAGTATGAAAACGATGCCCGTAAAGATGACCTCGGATGGAATGAAATCGCTTCCAACGACGATAACCAGTTTACGGAGTTCTATGATAAGCTTCTGATTAATGTCGGTCAGGAAGGTATATTACTTCGTTCTCAGGGCGCATACACAAAACTTATTATTCCGCTTTTCCGCGTTCTCGGTCTTACACAAATTGACTACGGCGAAAGTGTATCTAATGTAGATGTTAACAATATTCCCGGTTATGTTACAAGTGAGAGCTATCACGCTCTTGTTGATAAAGACGGCGACAACTGCCTGAAGCTTATTGTTCAGCCAATTGTTTATTGGGTACAGAATATTCTTGGCGCAAAACCGTTTGAAACTCTCTGGAATTTGCTTCCGAATCTTGTCTATTTCTTCACAAGAACAAGCTCCGAGGATGCCAACCTGTCAGGCTATGTTGAAAATTGGAACAAGACGAAATCGGATGAAACATCGCATTCCAATTTCTCAAAAGTTCAGAACTGCAATCTGTATAACTGCCTTAACAGCATTCAGATATGCGTAACGGCTGTAGGTTTTGCCGTTTATAAAGAAGGTCTCGGATCACTTCTTTCCGCAGACATTCAGAAGATGCTCTCAAGCGTAAACGGTCTTCTCGACTCCGTTCTTAAGCTTCAGTATAACACCGACAATATCCTGGAAGTCAAGCCCGCCGGTTATCTGATGAAGGTTGACTACTCCAACGACATTTACTCCGTCAAGGCGGGTGATCTCGTTGTTGTCGGCACGGATGCCTATAACGCCTTCAAGGGTGAGCTGTTCGAGTTCAAGGAGGACGCAACCGAGGAATACAAGTCTCAGATGCGTGAAAAGTACACTTCCTACGAGACCGTATATTCCAACAACGCCGAAACATCATACTCGGTCGAAAAGGACGATACGCATACAAATGAAATTACAAATATCGAGTATGAGAAACGGAGCTACAAGCTGCCGAAGATTCCCGAGGCAAAGCTCATCTCCTGCGGCACCGTAAACGAGAAGAACACGCTTGACATAGCGCATCCCGGTCAGGTTCTGCTTGTGGTTCTGCGTTATGTCTGCTCCGCTCTCGGTTATAAGTATGACCTGTCACTCTATGAGCCCGATTCTCAGGAGTATGATCTGCCCTATCTTATCGAGTGCTTCGGACTTGATATGAATCAGACGCTCTTTAACGGTCTTACACTCGGCGACATTATATATAATGTAATGCTTCATCCCGATGACGCTATCTGCGCTCTGCTTGAGATTTTCTATCCCAACGAAAACAACAAGGGCGACTCCGATAACGGCATTGCCGCTACGGGCGACTTCAGAAACAACATCGGCTATGCATACCCCGTTAAGAACATCAACTATCACAACAGCTCGCTTCTTAACACAACCGTTAACCCCACGCTCACTTACGGCACACAGGTAACGTATACAAAATACTGGACACGTGAATACGCCGCCGACACCGTATCAAATGCCGGTCAGCTTGTGGAGAACGTTCTTAAAATGCTCGGTCTTAAGGGCTTCGAAAACGGCATCGGGCCGTTCCTTAAGAACCTGCTTGAAGAAAAGCTCTTCAATAACGATATGGTCAACACCATATTCAACGCTCTCTATCCGATGCTCATAGGGCTCAGTGATAAGATTGACATTGAGACGATTCTTGATAACGCACTTGATGTTCAGTATAAACCCCACGATGTCGCAACGGCACTTTACGGCATGGCAGGCGAGTCGAGCGCATATTATAAGATTGCCGACCTTGAGTCATGGACGGAGCTGTTCAAAAAGGACGCAAACGGCAACTATATAAAGGTTGAGCTTGACTGGGGTCTTGATAAGGAAGGCATTGACAAGTGCGATATGTTCCTTCGCGTCGTATCGGCTCTTGCTTCCCCCGCGGCATTCCTTGTCAAGTATCTTATGGCGGATAACGCTCTTAACGTACTTAACCTTATTCAGCTGCCGTCATACGCAGGTTATCAGTATGCATGGATTGCTCTTCTTGAGGCGCTGTCCTGCTCGGATATACTCACATATAATGAGTATTACGATTCAACTCTTGAAGAGGGTATCGGCAACGCAAACGCTATATATAACCTTGTAGCTCCGCTGAACTCTCTTCTCAATAAGGTTTACGCCGACCCGATTAACACGATTCTCAATATAATCCCGAACCTGCTGTTCTTCATTTCAATCGGCGGACTTAATGACCTGCTTAACAATGTTCTTCACTTTGCGTATGTAATTCTTGACATACTCAAGCCCATTGTTAACGGCTATGACATCTTAAACGGCCTTATCTCAAATATTCAGATAGGCAGCATGACGCTTAACCTTACAATTCCGCTTGATGTTGACTTTAACGGTCTTATAAGCGACCTTATCGGCACCCTGGTCGGTGACTCGCTGACAATTCAGGGCGTAAAGATAACTCTTCCGTACATTGACTTCCACACTCTGTGCTGCGGCACAATGGTCAAGTTTATGTCTAAGGAGAACCGCTCCACCGTTCACCTTGACTCCGCGGGCGGCGGCGACCTTCTTACCGCTGTGTTCCGTCTGCTTATTGAAGTTATCTTCATGCAGGAGAACAAGGAGGCCATATGTCAGATAATCTCGAATGCGATAGGCGAGGGCAAGCTTGATGTTTACGATGAAGAGACACTCTATGTCATAATCAATCAGCTGTTCACACTTATGGAGACATATGATGTTCCGGATATGCTGCTGTTTGTTGTATATCAGCTTGTCACTAAGGTAACACCGATTACAACGGACCTTGCACCGAAGTTTGCCGAAAACGGTCTTACAATTCAGGATCTTATAAATTCTGCAAGCGACCCCGAGGCTTTTGTCTCGAACATTAAGAAGCTGCTTTCGAATAACGATGAATCTTACAGCGGCGACGAAGTTCCCGACAAAAAGGCGGCAGGCGGACTGCTTGAGAGAATTAAGGCGTTCTTTGAAAGAATACGCGAGTTCTTCAGAAAGCTTTTCGGCGGCAATAACTGAAAATAAACAAAAACCGGGCTGTCGGCTTATGTCGGCAGCCCGGCTTTTAAAGTTAGCAAGGAGCAAGGAGCAAGGAGCAGTTGGGCAAAGTGTGGAGTTTTGAGAGTGGAATGTGGAGTTATTCGGTGTTGTGAGTTAAAATTAATGACACACAGTGTCTTCCTTAATTTATCGGTTGTCGGACCGCTGCCGCCGGTCCTCATTAGTCGCCACGCCAAAAATCATTCACCGGATGATTTTTGTCTGCGACTCCGGTCCCCAGTCCCCGACCCCCGGTCCCCGGCCCCTACCTCGTTTTTTGTCCGAAATACATAAATATTATCACCGCTAAGCCTATAATTTTCTACCGAAAAACTGTTGATATTGCTTGCTGTTTGTGATAAAATTAACGATGTATAACTGTGTGCGGATAATTCGATATTCGCACTAAAATCCCGTTCTTTATGAACGGCAAAAAACGGAGGTTATATTTATGACTCAAACGCATCACACACCGACAAAAGTCTTAAGCGTCTTTTTAAGTCTGCTTATGGTTTTGTCAACCGTTTGCTTCTTTAATCCGTTTTCTTCGATTACGGCAAAGGCGGCAGTGGATGTCAATTCCACAATGTCCGCAAGCGACGGTTACGACCTCACGGTTAACATACCCGAGGCCGTTTATCTCAAACCCGGCTCATCGAGTTTGCAGTACTTTTTAACCGACACGGTCAAATCCACCGGTGCAAGCGCTGTATCTCATGCGGCCACGTCAACGGAGGTTTCCGTCTCAAGCCCTTATGCGACAAACATGACTTTGTCGTATGAGATTCTGTCGTCCGGCACGGATGCAGGCGGAAACACGGTTAATTTCTCCGGCAATCTGCTTGACGCATCCGGCAATGTTGTCGCAGGCGGCAGCGGAACAAATTCCGTTTCGCTCGCTCTTAATGACAGCATGACTTATTCCGGATATTCTGAAGCCCTCGCGGGATGTGAGACATTCATCAAATGGACTCTCACCTATGTCGCGGACGGCGAAACACACACGGTTTATTATTACACATCTCTCTATGTGCCCTATCTCGGTCAGGCGGGTCTGTCCGCTCACACAAGACATGACGGCACATACGCCAACCCCGAAAACTGGAGCTATTCGTTTATAACCGGCGGCCACAGCGTTTCGGGCGGTAATGCCGCTTCAAAGTTTGTTTCCACAGGCTCGGTTAACACTTCCGCTACCGATGCTTCAAACGCCGTATTTGTCGCTCCGCTTGTATCCTTCACCGGCGGCAACTCAGGCTCAAAAAGAGAGAATGTTACATACCCCTTCTCAAACGGCGGCACAATTCCGTGGGGCAGCAACTTCTATACGGATGCCTTCACAACAGCGGAAAACGGCGGTGTCGCGATTCGTTCAGAAGAAAGCTCAAGCTCGGACTTTTACTTCTATTCGGGCTCGGATATCGGTTCTCTTGATATCACCGTTGATACATCACGTTTCGCAAACTACAATCAGATCCCCAATCTCTCGGTCGGCTGGGCACATTTCCGTCACGACTGGGACGGCGGCGACAACTACCTCTATTTTATAAGCGGTATTGACGGCACTTCCGTTTCAAGCGTTTCCACAGACGGTCTTTCGGGCGCAACGATCACAACCAATGCCGACACAAGCAGATACGAGGGCAACTATTCTCTCGCAAGAGGTCTTTACGCTCTTAACGGCACGGTCACGGGCGGCGAGCATCTTCTTGTTTACTGCTACCGCAATGCCTACAAGCCCTATGTCGGCAATCAGTCAGTCGCAACAACATATGCAGGCGTAAAGCTCAATGTTACGGCGGTTGACAAGGCAAATCTTCGTAACCTTGTCTATACAACTCTTTCATACGGCTATGCCGCAGATATGATTTCGGACAGCACAAAGAGCGCTTCGTTTGCGTCCGCAATGGAGACAGCCGAAAAGGTTCTCGCAAAAACAGTGGGCGTTACATCCGATGAAATCACATCCGCCTATAAGTCTCTCGAGTCTGCAATTTCAGACGCTCAGGACTATTTTGACGCCGTTCTTAAAAAAGACAGAGCACGTGCGGACGTTTTCGCGGTTGTTCCCGAAACGGTTTATCTTAAGCCCGCTACATCAGATATTAAGGACTTTGACAAGTTCCTCAATAACACCCTTACTTCCGACGGTGAAGTAAAGACTGTTGCGGAGTCTTCAACCACAGGCACATTCACATTCAAGTGTGCGGACGCTTCAAAAGTCAAGGTAACACTTTCTGACGCTTCTGCTACGCTCGGTTCAACCGGTGTTACAGAATTCAGCGAGGAGTTCGCGCTTACAGACGGTGAAATATCCGGCACGATAACAGGCGGTTCACTTACATCGGCTCTTGCCGAGGGCGGCACACGCCTGCTTAAGTGGACATTCGAATACACCTATGCCGCAGGCGGCGACACGGCAATTGCCACGGCATACACCGTTGCATATGCTCCTCTTTGCACAACAAGCTCCACAGCATCCGGCACGGCAGGTGCGGGTAATACGAACAGTTGGACAAGTAGTTATCGTTTCTTTATGGCGACAACCGCATGGATTACCGGTGTAAGCGGTATAACAAACAGTTATCCCGGAAGCGGTAATACTGACCAAACGGGCTCCATGATAGATCCGCCTCTTACCGATTCAACGGTAACAAGTCTTGCACATCCTTCATATGGCGGTTCGAGTGCACCTTTGGTTTCGGGCTCGGGTGCAAACTGGTTTTATAAAAAAAATGAAGATGCATCCTGTGTGGGCGGCACTGCGTATCTTATAGTCGATACATCCCGTTTTACAAATTATAATCAGATCCCGAATTTTACGGTAGGTGCGGATATTAACTACAGTGATTGCTGGGGCTCAAATGGTAAAGAAAATACCTATTCCGGTTTTGTTTTCGGTTCCGAGCATTTAACAACCAATCCGGATGATATGGGCGGAAAGGAAATTTATAAAGCCGAAAGAAACGGAAACAGCGGCACATCAATAAGTGATGCGGAGCGTCATATAGGTGTTATTGATACGGCGATAAGCACAGCGAATAAATGTGTAACGGTCGGTTCTCGTCTTTACGGGAAATCGAACAGTGAACGTACGGCAAAAGCATGGGCATACTGCGATTTTACCTACACCGACAAAACCGAGCTTCGTGCACTTGTCAACAAGGTCATAAAGGCATCAAATCAGCAGAACTGGTGCACATCCGATTCATGGTCAGCATTTGAGTCCGCTTTCAGTGCGGCATCTCTTGTTCTCGGCAGACCCGACGCAACACAGACCGAAATTGACAGTGCAAATACAACCTTAAAGAAGTATTTTGAAGCACTTAAATATGAAACAGGCACGGCGACGGCGACATATTACGCACTTATAAAAACTGTTGACAACGCCGGTGCTGTAAGCTCAAGCCCCCTTAAGGTGGCAAACATCTATCTTGACAAAGCCGCCGCAACAACAGCCGAGGCGGACAGCGAAGGCTACACCTGCTCCGACACCGTGACAATATCCGCAAATAAATTTAACGGATATACATACGTCGGATATCTTAACGGTTCGTCTGTCAGGGCGATCGGTGAAAATGCCGCTTCGTCCTATTCCGGTAAAGACGCAAGTGTTACATACTATCATATAAATACGGATATAAAGAACGCTAAGAATGACACTCTTTATTTCTATTACACCGCACCCGACGCGCATCTTACCGTTGACCTTGCGGGCGGCACTGCATCCGTCGACAACTTCAATACAGATATAACGGCATCCGTCGGCTCGACATTTACTCCCGCAACTCCCACAAGAGACGGCTATACATTCACAGGCTGGACTCTTGACGGCGCAGGTAATCTTAACGGCAATACATATACATTCGGTTCGGGCAGCGCTACTCTTACGGCTACATGGAAAGCGGACCCCACCGTTTCAAGCGAGCTTATAATCGACCCCAACGGCGGCACAATGAACTCCGAGATTCTGTTTGTCGAAAACGGCGCTTCGAGTGCTTCCGGCGGTTCTTCTAACCTCACATACTCAATCACCGAGGCCGATGGCGGTCAGTCCGTTGACATTTCGGGTCACTATAAGAGCTTTGTTTACGGAGAAGCGGGCGCATGTGATGAAAGAACACAGGTGCTTCCTCTCTGGGTATATCTTGAAGACGGCAAGACCTATACGATTTCATGGAACGGCTCAAACGATATAACCGAGATTTTCTTCTTCAAAAACGGTTCGCTCACAAACAGAACAAACTTTAATCCCTGCAAGTCGGGCGAGTGCTCTATGACATTCACGGCAGGTGACACACGCTGGTATTATGACTCCTCTCTTGCCGATTCCGACAAAAACGCAACAGGCTGGTATCAGCTTCGTCTTGATCAGAACATAGCCGTTGCCGCGGAAGGACAGGCGGCAAGCGAAGCGGACTACACCGTTTCAAATCTCAGAATAACCTCCGACAGCGACGCAAAGCTCGGCTACCGTCAGGCGGCGGAGACAACCGTATTCATCGCAGACCCCGTAAAGGACGGCTATAATTTCACCGGCTGGAGCGGACTTGTAAACGGCACTCTCGCAAGAGTTGACGCGGACGAAAACGGCGAAAACGCAGGCTATCTCTATACCTTCAAGGGCAAGGCGGATACGCTTGTCGCACAGTGGAGCGAGGCTGTATACGAAATAGGCTTCGATAATATGTTCCTCGCCACAAAGTGGTCAGACGGCAAATTTACATCCGACTTATCCGATGAAATAGGCTACGACACCACAAACAATATTTTCAGCTACAAAAACAATAAAGCTGAGTCCGACACATCAAATCCGCAGACACGCCGTGCCGAAAGCTCCTACCGCATAACCGGCATCACACCCGACCGGGAGTATATAATCTCTTACGATTTCGCAAGCGATAATGAAGGCTCAGCGGCAAATGACTCAAATGTTTATATATTCGCTCATTTCTATGACGCAAACGGCAATCAGATAAACATTAAAAATTCAAGCATCAACTACGGCGATCAGGGCGGTCTTGTCGGCAAGTATATAATCTATTATACCGACATAAACGGTGTGCTTCAGTCACAGATTACACCTTCCGAATGGGCAGGCAGTGATACACGCATTTTCTCCGGTCTTCAGATGTGCGAAGTTGAGAAGACAGACGGCTACGCAACATCATATATTCGTGTCACCGCTCCCGAGGGCGCAGTAAGCATGGATATCGCACTCGGCACACAGCACGCAGGCCAGACGGCATCCTTTAAGAATGTCTTTGTAAGCGAATATGACGCCGAACACCCCGTAACCGATTATTCTATGGTTCAGAAGAATTACAACAAAGACACTACCGTTTTCGGCACAGTCGCGACAGCCAAAAAATTGGGCTATCAGTTTAACGGCTGGTACACAGGCAAAAACGGCACAGGCTCACAGATTACTTCTTCAACCTCAACCGCCGCTTATCACACCGCCTTCACCGTATGGTCAAACTGGCAGGAGATAACCTACACCGTAACATATGATGTTTCCGGCGGCACACTCGCTTCGGGTACTGTAAATCCCACACAGTACACAATAAATTCCGACTCCGTGACAATCGCTCCCGCACCCGCAAAGAAGGGCTATACCTTCAAGGGCTGGGCTGTCACAAAGGAAACTTCCGTCCACGCCGACAATAACTGGACTTCCGGCACTGTTGCCGCAGGCACGGTTTACACAGACGAGCTTTACGGCGATGTCAAGCTTACGGCTGTATGGGAAGAGAATGCCGCAAACGTAAAGGTAACTCTCCACGAGCAGAACGCCGACGGCACATACACCGACACCGTTGTCATAAACGGCAAAAAGCTTGACTCCGACAGTGTTGACCTTTCGGGCTATGTCGCTTCAAAGACAGGCTTCAAGGCAGTTTCTGTTACAAACAACGGTTCGGCATTCGCACTTACAGACGGCAAATTTACCGTAACGGGCGGCAGTGATTATGACATTGTCATCACTCGTGACCGTCAGCAGTATGCATTTACTGTCAAATATGTAATGTCCGACGGCACAACAGCTCCCACCACCGTTAAAAAGACTCTTTATTACGGTCAGAGCGACGCTGTGAACACTCCGAGCGTCACGGGCTACACTCCCGACAAGACGGTTGCGACCGTCAACGCCATAAGCGCTGATACAACCGTAACGGTAACATATACTCTCGATAAGCATAATGTAACAGTACACTATGTATACGAAAACGGCACAAAGGCTGCGGACGACAAAACGGTAACGGTTGAATATAACAAGACCTATTCCGTAGCGTCACCCTCCATTACAGGATACACAGCGGACAAGACCGTTGTCAGCGGCACAATGGGCACAACCGACAGTGAGGTTACCGTAACATACAAGATTAACTCTCATAAGCTTACTGTTACTTATAAGTATGCCGAGAATGAATATGCCACAACCTCAAAAGAGTATACACTCAAGTACGGCGACACATATTCATACGCTACCCCCGCGGTTGACGGCTTCACACCGAGCCTTGAAACGGTAAACGGCACAATGGGCGACAGCGATGTTGATGTAACCGTTGTCTACACCATCAACACCTTCACCGTAACATTCAAGGACTGGGACGGCAAGGCACTTAAGACCGAAACCGTTAAATGGAACAATAACGCCGCCGCACCCGCAAATCCCTCAAGAGAAGGCTACACCTTCACAGGATGGGACAAGACTTTCACAAACATTAAGGCAAACACAGAAGTAACGGCTCAGTATGCGATTAACACCTACACGCTTTCGTTTAATTCAAACGGCGGCACGGCTGTTGACGATATTACAGCGGCCTTTGGCACGGCTGTTACAGCTCCCGCATCCACTCGCACGGGCTACACATTCTCAAAGTGGGTTGACGCAGACGGCAACGGTGTTCCGTCAATCATGCCCGCCGAGAATATAAGCTACACTGCACAGTGGACACCCAATAATTACACTATTTCGTTTAACTCAAATAACGGCACGGGTGATATGACTTCCGTTAATGCCGTATACGACAGTGATACAGTTCTTCCCGCATGCACTCTTACACGCACGGGCTACACCTTCAGCGGCTGGTCAACATCCAAAGAGGGCGGCAGCATCATCAAAGACGGCGCGACCGTAAAGAACCTCACCACAGGCAATAATGTTGATGTTGTTCTCTATGCTCAGTGGACGGCTAACGAATACACGGTTACATACCGTGTTGACGGCACAGAAAAGGCGGTACAGACCTATAAGTACGGCACTGTCATTACGGCGATTGAAAATCCCGCAAAGACAGGCTACACCTTCAAGGGTTGGAAGGAAACTCTCCCCGCGACAATGCCCGCAAACAACATTGTCGTTGACGCGGTGTTTGAGGTTAATACCTATACTCTTACATATAATGTTGACGGCGAAGTCTACAAGACATTCGATGTAAATTACGGCGATGCAATAACCGCAATCGCAGAGCCTTCAAAAACAGGCTACACGTTCAGTGGCTGGAGCAATATCCCCGCTACAATGCCCGCGGATGACGTAACGGTCTCGGGTACATTTAACGTAAATCAGTACACGGTAACATACCGCTGCGACGGCTTCGACGACATTGTAAAGACCTATGACTACGGCACGGCAGTCGAAAAGCAGGCGGCACTTACAAAGACCGGCTACACGTTCTCCGGCTGGACAAACGAGCCCGACACAATGGGTGCTGAAAATGTTGTTGTTACCGGCACATTTACGGCAAACACCTATAAGATTCACTTTAACGCAAACGGCGGCGAAGGCGACATGGACGACATGACCGTGACCTACGACGCAAAGGCAAATCTTACCAAGAACACATTCACAAAGACCGACAGCGTATTTGTCGGCTGGAGCAAGACTTCCGGCGGCGAAGTAGCTTACGCAGATGAATCCGAGGTTCTCAACCTCACAACAGGCACATCCGATGTCGCCGTACAGCTCTATGCACAGTATAAGGACGACGTAAACCACAACGGCACACCCGATGAGGATGACGCAACCTACACTGTAACATTTGTAAACTACAACGGCGAAAAGCTTTCCGAGCAGACTGTTCTTGTCGGCATGTCCGCAACGGCACCCGCGGAGACTCCGACACGTGAATGCGACGACGAAAAGCACTACACCTTCAGTGGTTGGGATAAGGACTTCTCCGCTGTCACCGAAGACCTCACCGTAACGGCACAGTTTGCGGACGAAGAGCATACCTACGGCGAATGGAATGTAACAGAAGCCGCAACCTGCACAAAGGAAGGCTCTCAGACACATTCCTGCACAGTCTGCGGATACACCGAGACCGAGGCAATTGTTTCATCGGCCCACACCGCAGGCACACCTGCCGAGGAAGACAGAATTGAAGCCACATGCGAGACAGACGGCAGCTACAATCTTGTAACAAGATGTACAGTCTGCAATGAGATTATCTCGTCCGAGCCTAAGACAATCCCCGCAATCGGTCATAAGTGGAACGACGGCGAAATCACAACCGCTCCCACATGCACAAAGGAAGGCGTAAAGACATACACATGCCTTAACGACTCCACACATACAAAGACAGAAGCTGTAAAGGCTAACGGTCACACCGCAGGCACACCTGCCGAGGAAGACAGAATTGAAGCCACATGCGAGACAGACGGCAGCTACAATCTTGTAACAAGATGTACAGTCTGCAATGAGATTATCTCGTCCGAGCCTAAGACAATCCCCGCAATCGGTCATAAGTGGAACGACGGCGAAATCACAACCGCTCCCACATGCACAAAGGAAGGCGTAAAGACATACACATGCCTTAACGACTCCACACATACAAAGACAGAAGCTGTAAAGGCTAACGGTCACACCGCAGGCACACCTGCCGAGGAAGACAGAATTGAAGCCACATGCGAGACAGACGGCAGCTACAATCTTGTAACAAGATGTACAGTCTGCAATGAGATTATCTCGTCCGAGCCTAAGACAATCCCCGCAATCGGTCATAAGTGGAACGACGGCGAAATCACAACCGCTCCCACATGCACAAAGGAAGGCGTAAAGACATACACATGCCTTAACGACTCCACACATACAAAGACAGAAGCTGTAAAGGC
>CAVFUV010000014.1:0-18247 GCA_963625735.1 bacterium | reverse complement strand
CGGGGGCAGTGGGCAGTGGCCGGTATTCAGTTGCTAATGAAGTCCTGCGGACTTGATTGTATAAGCTCCGCAATACAATTAGCAATTAGCAGTGAGCAATTAGCAATGGCGGTCAGACTGCCGAACTTGGATTGTATAAGCTTTGTTTTTTTTGCAAGGTTTTATCTTGTATTGCAGCATATATATATTCGCAGCGGAAGCGACTTCATAGCCGCAGGCGATTTCATAGCGGAAGCGACTTCATAGCTGTCGGGCGGCTTCATTGAAAAAAACCACTTCAAAAGAAGTGGTTTTTTCTTGGTGACCTGGACGAGAATCGAACTCGTGTTACCGCCGTGAAAGGGCGGTGTCTTAGCCGCTTGACCACCAGGCCTTATGAATGGTAGCGGGAGTAGGATTTGAACCAACGACACCCCGGGTATGAACCGAGTGCTCTAGCCAACTGAGCTATCCCGCCATATTTCTACCCTGTTCGAACCGAACAGCATAGTAATTATATCGAAAACATACCCGCTTGTCAACACTTTTTTTTGGAAATTGAAATTTTTTCATTTTTTATTTTCAGAGCGGACATGAGCGAGATACAGAGAGGTGAATACGGAGAGTGGAGAGTGGAGTTTGGATAGTGGAGTTTTCCTCTTGCGAAGCTATATAATCCAAGACACACAGTGTCTTCCGCCATTGTGCATTATGAATTATACATTATGCATTGCTGAACATCTCCCCGGCCCCTTTATTGCTCATTACTGACTTTACCCGTCGTACGTATCTAAGAACGAATGCTTCACCCCATCATGCTTATACGCAATGCACGTGTCTATATTTACATTCTCCATACTTCTGAAAATGCACATTTCAACATCGGGGTTTGTCTTTTTAAGCTCACGGATAAGCTCCTTTGTTTCCTGCCGCTTTGACCTGTTCTGCCCGTCATTGCAGGTGGTGCAGGTGTCCGTAAATTTGCACGCGCACTGAAGAAAATGCAGGTTGTTGTAGTCCCTCCACGATTTTATGTCGTCCTCACGGATGAAGTACATCGGGCGGATAAGCTCCATCCCCTCAAAGTTTGTCGAGTGGAGCTTCGGCATCATGGTCTGAATCTGCGCCCCGTGGAGCATGCCCATAAGAATTGTCTCTATCACGTCGTCAAAATGGTGACCGAGCGCTATTTTGTTGCATCCGAGCTCTTTGGCGAACGTATACAGCCATCCTCTGCGCATTCTCGCGCACAGATAGCACGGCGATTTCTTTACATTATATACGGACGCGAAAATATCCGTTTCTCTTATTTCTATCGGTATTCCGAGTATGCGGGCATTGTTTTTGATTATATCAAGATTTGCTTCGTTGTACCCCGGGTTCATCACAAGATATTTTACGTCAAAATCAACCTCGCTGTGGCGTTTCAGCTCCTGAAAGAGCTTTGCCATAAGCATTGAGTCCTTGCCGCCCGAAATGCACACCGCAACTCTGTCGCCCTCGTTTACAAGCTTATAGAGCTTGAGCGCCTTTGTAAACGGCTTCATAAGACGGTCACGGTATTTTTTGCGTATGCTCTGCTCGACATCCGCCTGTGTTTTCTGCTCGTTTCTGCGGTTTAAATCGTCACGGAGCCACCCGGCGTATCCTCCGACAAGGTTGTATGCGTCAAGTCCTTTTGACCGCATCTCGGCCGTGACTTCTTCGCTTAAAATGCCGCCGGCACAGTACACTATGATTTTTCTGTCGGAAGGGGAGAGTGACAAAAGCTCATCTTCTGTAATCGAAACGCTGTTCGGAATAAATCCGTATTCACGTTCCGTTTTTGCTCTCATGTCATATAAAATGTATGTATCGGGTGACAGCGAATTTAACTGTGCGGGGGTTATGTTCATCTTGAGTTCCTTTTTTCAAACGCTCTGACTGTATTTTTCATAAGCATGGCAACGGTCATGGGGCCGACTCCGCCGGGCACGGGAGTAATCGCACGGCACAAAGGAGCGACATTTTCAAAATCGACATCGCCGCACAGCTTGCCGTTTTCGTCACGGTTTATGCCGACATCTATAACGGTCGCGCCGGGCTTTATCATATCGGAGGTAACAAATTTACGCTTGCCCACAGCCGCAATGACAATATCGGCGCGTCTGACTTCATCCGCAAGATTTTCGGTTCTTGAGTGACAGACGGTAACGGTGGCGTTCTCACGAAGCATAAGAAGCGACACGGGCTTGCCGACAATGTTGCTTCTGCCGATAACTACGCAGTGTTTGCCCGAAATCGGAGTATTGACGCTTTTAAGAAGCTCCAGAATGCCCGCGGGAGTGCATGAGACAAAGCCGTCATCCCCGGTGACCAGGCGACCGACCGACACGGGCGAAAAGCCGTCAACATCCTTTTCGGGAGATATGGCATTTATAATCTTCTTTTCATTTATATGCGAGGGGAGCGGCAGCTGGCACAGAATGCCGTCAACGGTGTCGTCGGCGTTTAACCTGTCGATTAAGGACAGAACCTCTTCTTCGCTCGTTGTGTCGGGCAGATTGTACTTTTCGGACGTTATGCCGCACACTTCGCACGCCTTTTCTTTGTTTTTGACATACGTAACCGATGCCTGATTTTCGCCGACCAGAATAACCGCAAGACACGGTCTTTGGCCGTACTGTTCATTTAGCTTCTGCGTTGTTTCCGCAAGTGACGATTTGATTGATGCGGCAAGGGATTTGCCGTCGATAAGTGTGTACATTTATTGTGTCACCCCTTGTTTTTTTATACGATAATTGAAATTTTGTGCTTCGACGAAGCTTAAGTGTGGAAGGTGGAGAGTGGAATGTGGAGTCGGCTTCGCAGAATGCAAAGTCTGCAACGTAATTTTAACAAAAAAAGAAGGCTTAGCATGCATATTTTGCTGCCGGCAGAGCATTAACTCCACTCTTCACACTCCAAACTCCACACTGTATGACGCCAAAGTCTGTAAGCTCATTATAACTTTAATTTTCGGCTTTTTCAACCTGCTTTGCTTATCCATTAAAAAAACTAATCATTTTCCTCAAAAATCTTCATTGACACGATTGAAAAAACTTGCCGGAATTTATTGACATGCACAAAAAAAAGTGCTATTTTCATATCACGTTGAAAATCCTATGTGAATTATCAACAAACTCACAACACATTTTTTGGAGGAAACCACAATGAAAAAGTTTACCAAGGTTTTGGCACTTGTTCTCTGTTTCGCAGTTGTAGCGGCATTCGCTTCATGCGGCACAGGCAGCACAGACACAACGGATGCGGCTAACGAAACAAACGCAGCAACATCCACAGACTTCGACTTCAGCACCGAAGGCGACTACACAAAGAACAACACCGAATATGTTATCGGCGCGACAGGTCCTCTTACAGGCGACGCTTCCTCATACGGCATCTCCGTTCAGAACGGCGCTCAGCTCGCAGTTGAAGAGATCAACGCCGCAGGCGGTCTTGACGGCGTAAACTTCAAGTTCGTCATGAAGGACGACAAAGCCACAGCCGCAGACGCAGGCACAGGCTATGACGCTCTTTATGAAGAGGGTATGCAGGCTTCTCTTTGCTCCGTTACATCCGGTTCCGCAGAATCGTTTGCGACAAAGGCAGACGGCGACAGCGTTTTCGCTCTTACTCCCTCGGGTTCTTCCGACAGTGTTATAAACGCTTCCAAGTATGCTTTCCGTGTTTGCTTCGGTGACCCCGATCAGGGCACACTCGCCGCACAGAAGATCAAAGAAGAAGGCTACACCAAGGTCGGCGCTATCTATGACAACTCCGACACATATTCAACAGGCATCTATGAGGCTTTCAAGGCTGAAATGGCAAATCTCGGCATTGAATACAACGAGCAGACATTCGATTCCGAAAACAATCGTGATTTCTCAACTCAGATTGAGGCTCTTAAGGACTGCGACGTTATCTTCCTTCCCATCTATTACACAGAGGCAGGTCTTATAGCTAAGGCATGCTCCGCAAAGGGCTGCAGCGCACTCCTCTTCGGCTGCGACGGTCTTGACGGTGTTAAGGATCAGATAGACTCCACAGTTACAAACAAGATCAAGTACATCACTCCCTTCGACGCCAACTCCGCAAGCGAAAAGTCAGCCGCTTTCACAAAGGCTTACGAAGAGAAGTACGGCACAACTCCCGATCAGTTCGCGGCAGACGCTTATGACGGCATCTATATCATCTACAACGCCATGAAGACAGCCGGCGTAAACAACGTAAAGGTTGCTCCCGACGTACTCGGCGACGCTCTTGTAGCTACAATCACATCCGCAGATTTCTCCTACACAGGTGTTACAGGCACAATGACATGGGAGACCAGCGGCGCATGCAACAAAGAGCCCGTTATCGTAGAACTTAACTAATCTGAAAAATCTACCGCTTCGGCGTGTATAAAGTCCTTGTTGCCGGGGAGGAAAACTCTCCGGCAACAAAGGCATATATAGTGAGAAACAAAAGTTAGCAAGGAGCAAGGAGCAAGGAGCAGTTGAGCTTCGCAAGCGGCGGAGCTTTATAATCCAAAACGCGTAGCGTTTTCCTTCACCGGTCACCGGTCACTGACCACTGACCACTGGCCACTTTTTTATTATAATCGGTAAGCGTTCACTTTTTCGCTGCCGATAAAAAGGAGAAAGCCCATGAGCATCTTAATCGACGGCCTGAGTCTCGGTGCGATATTCGCGCTTATAGCTCTCGGCTATACCATGGTTTACGGCATTGCCAAAATGCTGAACTTCGCCCACGGCGACATAATAATGGTCGGTGCGTACGCAATATACACCACACTCGCACTTGACGGTCATATCGTCCTCGGTATGGCAATCTCGGTAGTGGTATGCACCGTTTTCGGTATTGTAATGGAAAAGCTGGCGTATAAGCCCCTTAGAGGCGCATCCCCCCTGGCTGTTCTTATTACGGCAATCGGTGTCAGCTATCTTCTGCAGAGCCTGGCACAGATTATATACGGTGCAAAACCGCAGAATGTCACAATAGGCAATTTCGGCACGGTTAAGCTCGGCAGTGTGTCAATAAGCGTATCGTCGATTATAACTCTTCTTGTCGGTGCCGTTCTTATGGTTCTGCTCACACTGTTCGTCAGCAAGACAAACACGGGCAGAGCGATGCAGGCGGTGTCCGAAGACAGAGGTGCCGCACAGCTTATGGGCATCAACGTAAACAAGATTATAACAATTACCTTCGCAATAGGCTCGGCACTTGCCGCATGCGCGAGCGTGTTCTATCTTATGCAGATTCCGTCCGCGGAGCCCACTCTGGGTGCCATGCCCGGAATTAAAGCGTTCACCGCATCCGTTATCGGCGGCATCGGTTCAATCCCCGGCGCCATGATAGGCGGAATACTTTTGGGCGTTGTCGAAAAGGTCTGCCAGTCAATCCCGGCACTGTCATCGTATACAACGGCTGTTGAGTTCGCATTACTTATAATAATACTTCTTGTCCGTCCGATAGGACTCCTCGGCAAGAAGAGAAGAGAGAAGGTGTAATAAATGGCAAAGAACGCATTTCTTAATAAATTCAAACCCAAATATTACATCGGTTACGTACTTATTCTTGCTGCTCTTATCGGCGCATTTATAGCACAGAAGCTCGGTGCTCTGCCGATGAGTACGGCAAACCTGTTTGTTCAGATCGGTTATTCAATCATTCTTGCGACATCGCTTAACCTTGTTGTCGGCTTTCTGGGTGAGCTCTCACTCGGCCACGCCGGATTTATGTGCGTAGGCGCGTATCTCGGTTCTTATGTCGCAATGCAGCTTATAGATAAAATCCCCAGCAAGCTTGTTGTTCTTATAATATCAATGCTTGTCGGCGGTCTTGCGGCGGCGTTCTTCGGCTTTATAGTCGGCCTGCCCGCACTTCGTCTTAAGGGCGACTACCTTGCGATTGTTACTCTTGCGTTCGGCGAAATCGTGCGTACGGTGTGCAAAAACTTGTCGGTATTCGGCGGTGCAATGGGTCTTTCGACAAAGACGATTAAATATGACACACGAAAAGACACTTCACTTTATATAGTCGTGTTTATAGTGGCTCTCATTGTTCTGTTCCTTATTCAGAACCTTATCCGTTCAAAGCACGGCAGAGCGATAACCGCCATAAGAGATAACGAAATCGCCGCAAAGGCAATGGGCATAAACGTAACGTTCTATAAGCTCCTTGTTTTCGTTATCGCCGCATTCTTCGCAGGCATCGCGGGCGTTATCTACGGTCACTACACGACACCTATTCTTTACTCCGCATTCTCTTATAACTACTCGATAGAAATTCTTGTTATGGTTGTTCTGGGCGGCATGGCAAGCCTCAACGGCTCGATAGTCGCCGCCGCGCTTATCACCTTCGTTAACTTCTGGCTTCAGAAGAATCTGTCCGGTGACGCAGCCGCATACAAGAACCTTATATACGCTCTCATCCTTATCTTCCTTATAATCTTCAACAATGCTCCTGCATTCTCGAAGCTTAAAGACAAAATCACACCCTCCGCTATTATGGCTCGCCGCCGTGCGAAAAAGGCAGACCCCTCTCAGATTACCGACGACATAGCCGACTGGACGGTTGTTCCCACAAAGATAAAGATGGACGAAATTCTCACAACAGACATTCAGCCCAACGGTGTATATGAACCGGACAAGGCCGACAAACCCGCAAAAGGAGGAAAATCCGATGAGTGATGTAGTTCTTAAAACAGAAGATCTCGGCATTTCCTTCGGCGGACTTAAAGCCGTTCAGAATGTCAATCTCGAAATAAAGAAAAAACAGCTTTACGGTCTTGTGGGCCCCAACGGCGCAGGCAAGACTACCATATTCAATCTGCTTACGGGTGTTTATCAGCCGACAACGGGCACATTCTATCTTAACGGTGAAGAGCTCAAGGGCAAAACACAGGAGCAGATAAACCACAAGGGCATAGCCAGAACCTTCCAGAATATCCGACTTTTCAATAACATGAGCGTCATAAGAAACGTTATGGTCGGTCTTCACAATCAGCCCGAGTTCAAGTGCAGCGCGTTTGCGTCTATGCTTCGTCTGCCCGCACACTATAAGTGTGAAAAGAATATGCGTGCAAGAGCGAAGGAAATTCTCGCCATTGTCGGACTTGAGGAGGAACGCAACAACTTAGCGTACAACCTTCCTTACGGCAAGCAGAGAAAGCTTGAAATCGCACGTGCGCTCGCGACAAATCCCGTTCTGCTTCTTCTTGATGAGCCTGCCGCCGGCATGAACCCCAACGAGACGGCGGACCTTATGCGTATAGTTAAAGAAATCCGCGACAAATTCGATATGACCATACTGCTTATTGAGCATGACATGAAGTTCGTGTCGGGTCTTTGCGATGAAGTAACGGTTCTCAACTTCGGCACTGTTCTGGCACAGGGCAAGACGGATGAAGCGCTTAACAACCCCGAAGTCATAAAAGCGTATATCGGCGAATAAGGAGGCACGGAAATGACATTGCTTGATGTAAAAAATCTTGAAGTAAACTACGGCGTTATCCGCGCTCTTAAATCAATCAGCTTCCACGTCGAAGAGGGCGAAATAGTGTCCCTTATCGGCGCAAACGGAGCAGGCAAGACAACAACCATGCAGAGCATTATGGGACTTATTCCAATAAAAAGCGGCACGGTAACATATAACGGACAGGATATCACAAAGGTCCCCGGCTACAAGCTTGTATCAATGGGCATGAGCCAGGTGCCCGAAGGCAGACGTGTTTTCCAGGAGCTGACCGTTTACGAAAACCTCGTTCTGGGCGCTTATTCTCAGAAGGACAAGAGCAGGATAAAAGAGGATATTGACGGTATATGTGAAATGTTCCCCCGTCTCGGCGAACGCAGAAAGCAGGTAGCCGGCACTCTCTCGGGCGGCGAACAGCAGATGCTCGCAATGGGCAGAGCCATGATGAGTCACCCGAAGCTTTTGATGCTCGATGAGCCTTCAATGGGTCTGTCACCGCTTCTTGTCGATCAGGTTTTTTCGATGATAAAGAAGTTCCATTCGCAGGGCGTAACCGTTCTGCTTGTTGAACAGAACGCAAAGAAGGCTCTCTCAATCGCGGACAGAGCGTATGTTCTCGAAACCGGCACAATCACGCTTGAGGGCAAGGGCGATGAGCTGCTTAATAATGATCAGGTTAAGAAGGCATACCTTGGTGAGTGAGCAAGGAGCAGGGAGCAAGGAGCAGTTGGGTTTCACCGAGTGTGGAGAGTGGAGTGTGGAGAGTGGAGTTGAAGCTCCGCCGGTGATTAATTTGTCACCTGACATTGCTTTATAATCCAAAACGCCTCGGCGTTTTCCGAAATTTCTAACTGCAAATTGCTAATTGTTAATTTCTTTCCGGGGGTCTCAGTGTGAAAAAATTAAAATCTGCTTTAGCGGTATTCTTCGCTTTCCTCTTTCTTCTTCTCTGCTCCTGCGGGGCAAAACAGGAGGATGAAACGGACAAGGCGGCTGTTGAAACAACCGAAAATGTGACCGAGAGCGCGACAGACGAATACGAAGGCAAAGAGACGATAATCGCGTATTTCGCCTATGATGAGCTGTCGAAAAAAGCGGCCGAAGCACTTAGCGAAAAGCTTGACGGTGCTGCCGTGTACGCAATAGAGACAGTTAACGGCTATTCCGATAACGAGGAAGAGCGTGCGGCGACAGCCAGAAAAGAGCTTGAGGAAAATGCCCGTCCGATATTAAAAAACGGCATAAAGACGCTTAAGGACTGCGTTGCGCTTATTCTCATAACGCCGATGTGGGAAGAAAATCTGCCCATGGCGGTGTACACCTTTGCGGGCGACTTCGATTTTCGTGATCGCGCCGCAATAACCGTATGCACCTCGGGCAGTGCCGAAAAATGCGATGCTCTTGTAAACGACCTCTTCAGTGGCTCGCTGATGCTTGACACCGTTATGATAAGCTCGGAGGAAGACTTTGAGATGATGTACAGTGCGGTGGAGGAAGGGCTTTTCTGAGAAGTGAGCAAGGAGCAGTTGCATGTAGTGTGGAGTTTGGAGTGTGGAGTGTGGAGTTTGCGAATTGCAGGACCAAAGAGGGGCAGTGATTTTTTTCACTGTTCTTTTTTTTAATTCCTAAAAAATGCACTATACCCGCTTGACATATACACGCATTGCGGGTATGCTGAGAGTGCCAGAGAGGATGAATATTATGACCGAGTATATTGAAGCCCCTACAATGGGTGAAATTCTAAGAGAAGAGTTCATGGAGCCGATGGGTTTGTCGGCGTATAAGCTTGCGCAGGGGATACATGTTCCGGTGTCAAGAATACAGGCAATTCTTAACAGTACACGCAGAGTTACTCCGGACACGTCCTTAAGACTTGCCAAATTCTTCGGCGTATCGGATCGCTATTTTCTCGACTTGCAGAACGATATCGATATTCGAGCGCTTAAAACATCAATGGAAAAAGAAATTGCGGAAATAACCCCTTATAAAGCTACTGCCGTTTGACTTACATAAAAAACAGGACTGTATACCCCAAAAAGTGTACAGTCCTTTCTATATTTTTTCGCTTATGCAAATTGTTTATAACTATGCGAGTTGACCCCACACTTTGCGATACCGGTCACCGGATACCGGATACCGGCCACTGACCACTGATTTCCCATTGCTAATTGCTAATTGCTAATTGCCAATTGAATTAAACGGAGCCGTTTCCGGTGCATCCGCCCCCAGAAACTCTCTTGTAATTCCGTAAAGCTTCGCCTCGACAAATTCGCCGCTGTCCGTGCGAAGATTTCTGCCCCATTTGGTGAGTATATCTTCATAGCTGTCGTTTACGGGGTCAACTGTGCATGACTGCTCACTGCCGTAAATCCACCAGTCGGCATTGTTTGCCCAGCTGTTAAGACCCTTATAGGTCCATGCCGTCCAGCTCAGATTGTTCTCTTCGAATATCGCGAAAATATCGTTAAGCTCAAGACCCTTGTCCTTTGTCTGATGGAATTCGCCCATTATAAACGGCACCTTGTCAAGCTCGCTGTTTTCGCCGTTGAATCTGTCAAAGAGCTTGTCGATTTTGTTCTGATATGTCTTGATTGTCGAATCATACCAGTGGAACTGATACGCCACGTTCTGCCAGTTGTATTTTGAGGGAAGCGGCAGCTTGTTTGCGTCCCATACAGCCGTCATCATAAGAATGTGATCGGGGTCGATTTTGCGAATAGCCTTATAAAGCTCGTTATAGAAGTCGACATATTTAGGCTCGCTCGCAAGCAGTCCCACATAGTCATTGCACATAGGTTCATTAAGCAGGTCATAAATCGCGACTGTCGCGTTGCCCTTGAAACGCTCCGCGACAACCTCCCACAGCTCTATTGTAAGACGGCGGCATTTTTCGCCCTCATCGGAATTGTCGAAGAAATGATAATAATCACTCTTTCCCGAATGATCCTGTACGCTCTGCGCGCCAACTGCGCCGTGCAGGTCGAGAATAGCGTAAATGCCGTATTTACCGCACATTTCAACAGCCCACTCAAGGCGTGACAGATCGATATTGCCGTTTTCGTCAAGTCTCCATGTGCCGTTGTCGTCCGTCTGAAAATTTCTGTACCAGAACGGAATACGAACACAGTTGTAGCCCATGTCGGCAATGTTCTTGAAGTCCGCTTCAGTTAACCAGTTGTCCTGATAGGAGTCATAGAGAGTGTATGTCTTTTCGGTGCCGAAACGCTCTTCAAGCGTCCCCATTGTGTACCAGTCGCCCTGTTTGTCTTCAACGCCGCTGGTTGTCGGACAGAACCAGTCCTCCTGAATGAGCCAGCCGCCGAGGTTCAGGCCTCTGAGGCGTACCGTCTTGCCGTCGGCGGTCTTAAACTCGCAGCCGTCGGTGTGAAGCAGTCGTGTGTCGGTCGTCGTTGTGCCGCTCGGCACTGCGGGTGAAGTCTCGTCATCGCTTTTTGTGCCGGCGCACGAAGCGGATAAAAGCATAATCATAACAAGCAGAAAAGCCGTTACGCTTTTCAGATGATTAAATCTGTTCATAAAAATTTCCTCTCAATCTTTATTGCCGCAAGGCAAGGAAAGTATACACGCTTTTAACGAGAATTGCAAGTGGGAGCATAAAAAGTGAGCAAGGAGCAAGGAGCAGTTGCATGTAGTGTGGAGTTTGGAGTGTGGAGTTTGCGAATTGCAGAACCAAAGAGGGACAGTGATTTTTTTTCACTGTTCTTTTTTTTGTCCGAAATTTCTTAATTATACCCGCTTGACAGCGCGAAGCTCACTGCTCCTTGCTGATGAGGAATGCAGAATGCATAATGCATAATGTCGGAAGTCCTGCGGACTTGATTTATATAGGCTTCGCAAAGATATAAGCTTATGGAAGGCGGTAACTTTGTCATTTCTTCGGTTTTATAATCCAAAACGCTTTAGCGTTTTCCTTCATTCTTAATTGTGCATTCTTAATTCTTAATTGTATCAGTCCTGCGGACTTGATTTATATAGGCTTCGCAAAGATATAAGTTTATGGAAGGCGGTAACTTTGTCATTTCTTCGGTTTTATAATCCAAAACGCTTTAGCGTTTTCCTTCATTCTTAATTGTGCATTCTTAATTCTTAATTGTATCAGTCCTGCGGACTTGATTTATATAGGCTTCGCAAAGATATAAGTTTATGGAAGGCGGTAACTTTGTCATTTCTTCGGTTTTATAATCCAAAACGCTTTAGCGTTTTCCTTCATTCTTAATTGTGCATTCTTAATTCTTAATTGTATCAGTCCTGCGGACTTGTTTTATATCAGCTGCGCAGACATTAAACTTAATTGTCATTAAAAGCTTTGCGGTTTGCGAAGCTTTATTACTTAAGGAACATAGTGCCTTTCTCAGCCACTGGCCACTGACCACTGACCACTCCCCCCCCGTCTCGGGGCTTTTCGTGAAGAATTATAAATTTCAGCTCCGTTCGGGGAATTTTTCGTGGCAATGGGATAATTTTCGGAATTGTGAAAAAAATCGAATAATTTTTGAGACAAAACGAATTGTTTGGGTGTATACTGTATGCAAAGCAAAAAAACACAAAACACTTTTTCCTCAGGAGGGATAATATATGGGCTTATCTTCAACATTAAGATCGATGCTTATAGCTCTTGCCCGAAACAAAGAGAAGCCGATGACGCTTAATGAGGCCGTCGAATACTTTAAGGGCGAAGCTGAAAAAAAGGCTATGGACCCCGAAAAGCCGGAAGAGTTCTATAATGAATTCTGGAACGGGCTTGCAAAAAGGAACCCGGACGTAAAAAATATTACTCCCAGGATCAAGAATAACCCCGAAGAAATGAAAAAACGTGCGGCTTATTCGAAAAAATGCCGTGAGGCGATGTTCGAGGCCATGAAGGACGACGTTGAGCGAGTTGAGACCTTCGCCGCGATAGCCAAAGAAATCTACGGTGAAAATTCGGGAGTTGATTCCGCACGCTGGATGCATTCTCTTATTCAGATACCTGCCGACGGAATAGATATAGACGCCTGCCGCAGACACAACGAAGAGGTTGTGGCTTTCGCCGCTCTTTGCGAAGGGATCCCCAAGGGTGAAGGAAAAGCCGCCGAGAAGTTTATTGAGGTTCGCACAAAGCTTCTTATGGACGGCGGTATGACAGAAGACAAAGCCCGCAGTCAGGCTGTGGAAGAGTCCCAAAAAGGAGCCGAGCATCTTTTTAAGCTGGCTTCCGAACTGGTTGAAGAGGCGTTAAGAAATAACCGGGAAATTCGCAAGGCCGCCAATGACATTGTCAGCGGTGAAGCAGAAAATATGCCCGGCGGACTTACGGCGGCATACAGAAAAGTCATGTGCCCCGCCAACAACATAATGTTCGATTCGCGTGATGCTTTCGAAAATCTTAAGCTGTTCGGATATAAGGATGAGGATTTCCTTGAAAGCATAAGAAGAAACTGGGATTTTCGTCATTTTCCGCCGAGGAAATGGTTGTAGAACTTGTCGCGAACCCGTACTATGCGGTATGCGATCCCGCCGAGCTTCAGCACGTAAACATAATGGGCGGTTTTGAAAAGAAACAGGTTCAGCTTCTTGACCTTGACGGAAAGCCGTATATAGTTGAACAGAAAGAGCCTGTAACGGACGAAAACAACAACCCCGTAATGGATAAAGACGGAAAACCGACATTCAGGGTTACCGAGCGCGGTCCCATAATGTCTGCGGACGATGCCCCCTCCGCCGAGGTCTCAGACTCCGGTGTCGTTGTTACGGATGTCAAGGGCAGACAGGTTAATCGTTACCCCAACTGTATGTCTCCTTATGGGAGCGAATTTACTACGGGTATTATCAACGCCATGTTCGCCCTCTCAGAAGAAAAGACAGCGGATCTTAAGGCAAAGTACGCATTGAAGGATGCGGGCTCGGCTTCAGCACCTGAAGGAATGTTTGTCTATACAAACGGTCGAGGCCGCACACTGATAGCCTGTAAGGGAGATGTAAGTTTTGACGGCGGCATTACCGTCAGCGTAAACGAGGATGTCCCCGGCAAGCTGTTTTCATTGGAATACGCCGATGACATCAGAAGCCTTCACGATAAGAGCCTTAAGCAGGACAGACTCGGTCACAGCTCTTCAAGATACCGCAACATGAAAAAATCTCTTAAGGAGCTCGAAAAGATACATATTGACGACAAGCCCACAAAGCAGCAGCTCGCGGATGCCGAAGAAAAGCTTAAGCAGGCTCTCAGCTACGCCAATGTCTACATCAAAAGCAAAGAAGGAATTGAGTTCGAGAGAAATGACGTATACCGCAAGACACGTCTTTCTTTCGCTGAGGATCTGAAGCGTTTTGCAGAAAAAAAGCTTAATGCCATAAAGCTTATAAGAGAGAACGAAATAACAAGACGTGATATCCGTATAGCGGAAAACGATGAAATTCTCGAGACTTTGGACGGCGGTAAAGTCGACACGGGCAAGACGGCATTTGAACGCTATGTACAGGCCGAGGACGACGCATTTGCCGAGAAGGAGCGTGCGGCGGCGGAAGAAAAGAAGCGTCAGAAGGAGCTTAAGGACGCTCAGGAGAAAAAAGAATACCTTGAGCACTGCAAGCAAAACTGCGCCGTTATAAACAGCCTGGTTTCAGAGATTTCGAAAGACGGCATGGCAAAAAAGAGCAACGAAGAAGCCGATAAGGAGCTTGCGGAATTTATTTCGAAAAATGAAAGCGTTTCCGCCAACACCAATGACGAAAACGAGAGAGCCGAGGCCAACAAGAACATTATCGCCGGCAAGGCACTTCAGCAGATTATCAATATGGAGGGTACTGCTTTAGGCGAAAATCCTCCCTTCAGAAAGCTTGTTAACGGCGGCAAGACAGCGGAGGCTTTGGCATTCCTTCAGGGCTCAAAGGAGTACAGAACTATACTCGGCACAAAGCCGCTCAGTTCAAAACGCTCGCTTGATTCGGCACTTAAGTCTTATGACGCCGACAAGAGACTGGCAAGAGAAATTGTCCTGACAATACATACCGTCGCACAGGAGGAAAGAGCCAACGAAAAAGCGGCACAGCCTAAGAACGCCGCCGAGCCTCAGAAAGAAATTCAGAAGGTCAACAAAGAACAGGCAAAGGCACTGCAGATGCACTGAGCAGTGTGCAAGAGTGGAGTGTGGAGAGTGGAGTGTGGAGTCGTCAAAAGGCGAAGCTACATAAATTCAAGGCACGCAGTGCCTTCCTTAGCCACCGGCCACCGGTCACTGACCACTGACCACTTTCTCATTGTTAATTGTTAATTATTAATTGTTAATTACTAAAAATAATATTGACTTATTCCCTTTTTCGCATTATATTATAAGTTGGTTTTTAAGTGTGAATTTCCGGCGAAAGAGAGAAACAAAAGTGGACTTTGGACTTTTTCTTCAGAGCGAAGACGCGGTTCTGAGGCAATACGCCGATACGGTGTACAGAGTTGCCGTGCGAAATACAAGTTCCCCGCAGGATGCCGAGGATATCTTTTCTCAGACCTTTTTGATATACTATACCAAAAAGCCCGAGTTTGAGAACCCGGAACACTGCAAGGCGTGGCTTTTAAGGGTTGCGATTAACCTCGCGCGCAACATATACCGTTCAAGAAAAAGGCAGACGGAGCTTGACGAGACTCTTCCGGCGGAGGAGACGGGATACGCTCAGGCGGAGCTTTCGGGTGACCTTGAGGACGCACTGAAAAAACTGCGTCCCGAATACAGGGAAGTTATCTGTCTGTTCTATCTTCAGGAGCTTTCAACCGCCGAAATAGCCGAGGTGCTCAGCAAAAACGAAAGCACCGTACGTACTCAGCTCCAGAGAGCAAGAGAACAGCTGAGAAAAATTCTCGCTTAAAATCACAGAAAAAACAGCAAATAAACAGCAAAGAAACAAAAAAATCTTGGAGGATCACAAAATGAAAAGATCAGACAACCTCGCAGAAAAGAAAATTTGCGGTCGTATAGGTGCAACCGCAGCCATGTTTGTCCTTATGGCTGCCCCCGCATTCGCGGCAACAGACTGGACAAGCGTAGTCAGCCCCATCGTCAGCTTCCTTAACACAATCTTAGGTCCCCTCATCGCAATCGTTGCGGCAGTCGGTGCGCTCTATTGCGTACTTCTCGGCGTTAAGTTCGCCAAGGCCGAAGAGCCCCAGGATCGTGAGAAGGCAAAGACACACCTCAAGAACGCCATCATCGGCTTCGTGCTCATCTTCGTTCTTATCGTAGTCCTCAGACTCGCAATGCCTCAGCTTCTCAAGTGGGTTCAGGATTCAACAGGCACAAGCGTTGGCACTGTTGTCACAGGCAACTGATATCTTTAACGCAAACCAATGGAAGGGGAGGCACGGAGCGATATAAAAACAAATCGTTCGGTCTCCCCTTTGTTAAATTTACGGGAAGATGCCGCTGATTGCGGATATTCCCGGGAAAGGTTTTTTTTCAGCGACAATGAATACAACCGATACACAGTTTACAAAAATTAAAAACGCACTTCATGAAGCTACCGGCGAGCCCGAGCGTGTTCCGGCGGAGCTTATGTCACGTGTCACAAAACGCTGTGAAGCCATATCGGCGGGTCATCAGGCGGAAATACTTCTGAACAGCGGCTCGAAAATGCCTGCGGAAGAAGTATATGAGCTTGTTGCGGCGTCTGTCTTAGGGCAGCTTGCGTTGAAAAAAGATCTTCCCGCAAACAGAAGCGTCCCCGAGACAATACGCCTTCTGTCACAGTCAAAGGAGCTTCGTGCTCATCTTGACGGCACACCCGAAAACGCTCTTAACTGCATAAAAAGCGGCGTGCTTATAAAGGGCGATTTCGGCGCGGCTCAAAAACAAAACGGACCGGCAAAAACACCGGTACAGAGAAACGGAGGAGTGCTGTAATGACGAAAAAATCTTCCGTAAAGCGTTTTATAAAATATGCCCTGTGCCTTGTGCTTACCGTGTCGATGCTATTTGGGGGCTACGGTCGGTTCGGCGGTGAAGCCGAGACGATAACAACCGCCGACGGGCTTACCACCATATGGCGTTGGGAGCGTGTCGACTCGCAGGACGATTTGCCTACAAGCAACGGCAAATATACCGTAAACGGCGAAACGGTCGGCTATGCCCATCCCGTTCTGTTCCTCTATTCATGGAACGGCGGTCAATATATGGTTGACGGCAGCAACCGCACATCGGGCGACAGCTTCAAGTTTACCCGCACGACGCTTCCTTCGGGTGTCGTATACGGTGTCAAGAATTTCAGAACAGCAGAAAATATTTCTCATATGACAATGAAATACGCCGGAGTCGACACGGGGAACGACAACATAAAGCAGTATCGATTCCGTCTTGCCGACGCGCAGGACGACACCGGCGCAATGGTCAATCTTTCACTCGAAAAAGACTACTGGTTTCAGAACACAAGAAGTGTCAGCGAATATACAAACGTCAGCATAGTCACATACGATTCATGCGACATCAGCGTATCCGTCGGCCGTGTAAAGATGTTTGCCAATATCTCATGGGCAAAGGACGCCAACATTAAAATAGACGATTCAAACGGCAATGTTTTCCCCGAACGCACCATAACAACGAGTATGGGCGAATTTGTCATGTATGTCGGCTATATGGAGCGTGTGTCTTCCGTTAAGAGCAGCTTCACGATAGGCGACGGACAGGTAGCGAACTACAACGGGCAGATTTACATTGAGCCCGGTGTCACCATAACCGTCAACAAGGGCGGTGTACTCAGTGTCAGTGGTACTCTCTACAATAACGGTGCCATAATAAATAACGGCGGCGATATAGTCGTTCAGAAGGACGCGGTAATAGAACAGCTGACTGTCGGAAAAGGCACGGGCGGCGCCATGTGTCTTGACGGCGGCGATCTGGTAATACTGAGCGGCGGTCTTGTTACGACAGGTTCCATGGAGGAGTATACGGACTACCGCACACAGCTCGGCGACGGCTTTGTCGTAAGAAACGGTGCGACCGTAACAAACTTCGGCACTCTTGTTGTCGGCAGTGAGTCACAGCTGTTGTCGGGTGCGACGATTGATAACCGGGCGTCCGGCAGGATACTTTTCGGTTTCAGACCCGCTTCAAGATACGCCGGAATTTTAAGCTCCCTTGACGCGTTTGACAAGAAGTCGGTATCGACCTATGAAATCACAAGCACATACGATTCGACAAAAAGAACCGTAACATATACCGAGTTCGTATTTGTGGACAGTGATGTGACACTGTCAAACAGCGGTGTAATTCATCTCGGCACATGGGCCATTCAGTTTTCGAAGGCCACCGGAGTTTCAGCCAAAGGCTCCGGCAAGATATACATTCAGTCGTGGGCAAGACAGGCAGCCGTTGACGGCAGCTGGACACCGTTCCCGACGGGGTGGGAGAGTATGATAACGGAGTGAGCAAGGAGCAAGGAGCAAGGAGCAGTGTGGCGAGAGTGGAGTTGGAGAACAATTAACAATTGATAATGAAGGAAAACGCTACGCGTTTTGGATTATAAAGCTTCGCAGGAGATTATATTGTCGTTCCGGGTTGAACTTTAATGGTTGCGAAGCCTATACAATCCAAGGCACACAGTGCATTCCGACATTATGCATTCTTAATTCTTAATTGTTCCGCTATTGTCGATAAATTAGCAATGAGCAGTGAAGCTACGCAAGAGGCGAAGCTTTATAATTCAAGGCACACAGTGCCTTCCGACATTCTTTGAACCTGTCAAGTTTTTTGGACAAATAAAGTTCGTAAAAAACTAACAGTTACGA
>CAVFUV010000013.1:16853-19218 GCA_963625735.1 bacterium | reverse complement strand
CGGTCCCCGGCCCCTGACTCCCGGTCCCTTCATTGCCAACCGCTAATTGCCAATTACCTCAGGAGGTGAAAAATATGAAAAGTCAGAAGGGCAAAACATGGGTAAAGGTTCTCGCTTTTCTGCTTGCGATGCTGTCGCTGTTCATGCTCATGACAAACTGCTGTTACGCATTGTTTCTGGTCACTAACAACATGTTTTACGCCGACAGACAGAGCTTCGGCAACAAGATATATTCGTATTTTGCGGAGTCGTCGATAAATGACATTATCGGCTACTATAATGTATACAATTCCTGCAGCGCCTCATTCTATGACGACGACGGAAACAAGGATTACTGGCAGAGTGAGCTGGAGCTTTACAAGTCAAAATATTCAAAAGACAATTCAAACGTCTATTTTACCGTAACCGATGAAAACGGCGACACCGTACTTTACAATGACACTCTTACGGGCAATGCCGCATACTCCTATTCACGCACCTTTTCAACCGAAACGGTGACAGACGCCGACGGCAAAATACGATATTATTCATACAATACAGACGACGATACATACAATGCCGTTGAGATGCAGACAACATCCCTCGCAGATGAAGCTTTGACAGAGACCGCTACCGAAGCAACGCTCGCCGAAACAACAGCGGAAACGACAACCTGCATTGACACCGACAGCGACGTAAACGGCAGCAGCATATCCGTTACAAGCTACTCTTCCGCCACCATAACATGGGCGAAAAACCGTTCACTTGACGGCAGATATCTGTTCGATTCCGCCGACGGCTTTGACAGCAGTATTTACGCCTACTGCTGTGAGGAGTTTGCGAACGAACGTGAAGGCGGCAACACAAACGCCCTTGTATATATTCAGTCAAATTATTTCGTCGACGAAAACGGTGATATTGTTCAGTCCGCCGCATACACCGAAGACGGCGTATATACAACAAAGACAACAAAATACACGGTAAATCTGTATATCCCGACCGAAGAAAACATGACCGCAAGCGACATATATATGTTCGCCGCAAAGATGATAAACCTGATTTTCGCGTACAGAAAAGCGTTAATCGCAACTTCGATAATATTCGTCCTGCTGTTTGTCGCGTTTTCACTTATTCTGTTAATCTGCTCGGGCTACGTAAAAGACAGCGACACACCGGTTGCAAGGGGCATACATTATGTTCCGTCTGACATTGCGGCAATTATTTTCGGGGTACTTACCTTTTTCGCGATATATATTGAATACGATCTGTGCACATTCATAAACATATCGTGTACGAAAATTTTCCTCATTGGTGCGACAGCATATGCGGAAGCCATGCTTGTTCTGATATTCACCGAAAGCGTCGTTGTAAGAGTAAAAAGCAAAACTCTCTTCAAAAACACGTTCATATGCCACATACTGAAATATCTTAAAAGAATTGCCGAAAACACAAATCTAACGATAAAAATCGTTCTCGCGTGTCTAACGGAGATTATTCTGATATTCTGCGGATGCATGCTGTTTAACTATACCGAAAATGTATTCGTCAACACGGTCATAGCGGCTGTTATCGTGCTGCCCGTCACCGTGATACTTATATATGAAGCCGGTATAGTAAACGGCGGAGCAAAAAAGATGTCGGAGGGTGACCTTGATGTTCCGGTAAAGGAAAAACTTCTGTTCGGTCCGTTTAAGCGTCACGCACAGTATCTCAACGGCATAAACAAATCGGTAAACACAGCGGTAAACGAGCGAATGAAGAGCGAGAGCATGAAAACGGAGCTTATAACAAACGTTTCTCATGACCTCAAAACTCCGCTTACCTCTATCGTAAACTATATAGATCTGCTCAAAAAACAGAACATTGACGACCCGACGACACAGGAATATATTGACATCATCGACCGTCAGTCACAGCGGCTTAAAAAGCTGACCGTTGACATTGTTGACGCTTCCAAGGCCGCAACGGGCAATGTTGAAGTAAACAGCGAAAAGCTCGATATGCGTGTCATGGTGTCGCAGACGGAGGGCGAATTTCTTGAAAAGCTTCAGGAGAAAAATCTGTCACTTATCATCGACACACCCGACACCCCGGCATACATATATGTCGACGGCAGACTGCTGTGGCGAGTGTTTGACAATATTATAGGCAATGCCTGCAAATATTCAATGCCCGGCACACGTGTATACTTAAGCGTCAAAAACGAAAACGGAGTTGTATCGGCAACGCTTCGCAACATATCAAAAGAAAAGCTGAACATTAACCCCGAGGAGCTTACCGAACGCTTTGTAAGAGGCGACTCCTCACGCAACACCGAAGGCTCGGGGCTTGGGCTGTCGATCGCCAAGAGCCTTACGGGGCTTATGAACGGCACGATGAATATTGA